>JADFUQ010000074.1 GCA_015222065.1 Bacteroidota bacterium | reverse complement strand
GTAAGAGCCATAACCGTTCATGAAATGAACCATAACCGTTGCAAAGCGACTAATCCCGCACAAAGTGCCATTTCTCCCAGTCTCCCCCTCATCTTTCCTCTGGCGGGGGGATATAACCAACTTTTATACTGTGGGAACCGCGGATTATTTTCAGATTTGCGATATCATAACTCTCTGGCAAGAACATTATAAAAATACCAAAGTTGGAATCAGGATATTCAATTAGTCTTTGAATATGTTTGGCAATATCTATACTGAATAATGTATCATCGGCGGCAAATTTCTTTAAACCAATAAGAGGCCCGGTTGTCGTATTAAAATCATCGATCGGTTCAAGTAATTCTCTTACACCTATTTCAATAGAATCCCTCATTATAAAATAATCTTCATTCTCAAAAGACAGATCCGCATAAATTACCTTTTTGTCAATTAACACTGAATCAAAAACAAACTTCGCATAATTTCTATAAGGCATACCTGATCCAATCCAATCTTCTATTGCAGAAGGTTCAGGACCTGTCACGATATGACAATCATCTTCTAATGGTATTGAAGAAATAACCTCATTCTTCTCTATTAGAAATTGGGGGCTATAACCGCCTTCATCAGAATGGAAATAAACAAAACCAGAATCTTCGGGTATTATAATCATTCCTTCAGCCGACATTATTTCATCTAACTCAATATAATTGAACTCTACAACCAGAGAATCACCAACAATTTCACCAATCAGTATTGAATCTTCTTCAAAATCACCGCCTTGATTCACCCACGATTCGCCCTCTTTTCTATCATACCAATTCGCGTAGCTCTCATCAAACTCAACATCTAAAAGATGAATGCTGAATTTAACAGTGTCTTTATGAAATCTATCATTCCGTTTCAGGATAAGTTTTATTGCATCAAGGCCCTGATAAGTAGAATCAGGGAAATCGAATTTTAAAAGTATTCTTGATTCATAATTCTCATTTTTCCCAACAATTAGATTAACAGAACCGCCAAGATAAGCATATTTATTATATTCAGTAAAGGTGTTAAAGATTGATAATTCAATTTCATGTGCTTCAAAATCACCTCTTAAACCAATTTCTTCTTCACCTATTGGTAATTCATTACAATAAATGAAAAATAAAAGTATCAGCAGAATGCTTTTTTTCATAAAGTAATAATAGCCAAAATATTAAATAAGTCAAGTAGTCGGGTTTCATAAAAACCTTGAAATTGATTAAAATGTTGCTATAATATATTTACGATGAATCAGGATGAAATCAGAAATGATTTTCCTCAATTAAAACAAGGTTTTATCTATTTCGATTCTGGCTCTACATCACTTAAACCCATACCTGTTCTTAACGCCATAAACAACTATTACGAGACACTATCGGCGAGTGTAGGTCGAGGACTACATTATCCATCATATCTTGCAACAAAATCCTATGATGAAGCACATGAAAAAGTTCGTAAGTTTTTCAATGGCAAAGGTGAGATTATCTTCACTAAAAACTGTACTGAAGCGATAAACATCATTGCGCATGGGATTGAATGGAAAACAGGTGATAAAATAGTTACGACATATCTTGAACACAACTCAAACCTCTTACCCTGGTTTAATCTTAGATTACAGGGTATTGAAGTAGAAGTTTTAAAATGTGAAACTGACGGTACAATTGATCTTAAAGAATTGTCAAAGAGTATTGATAACAGGACAAAGCTTGTAGCAGTTACCCACGCCTCTAATGTACTTGGAACAATAGTACCGGTCGGGGATATTACTGAAATTGCTAAAAAGAAAGGTGCAATGGTGCTGATTGACGGCGCTCAGGCAGCACCACATCTTAAAGTTGATTTAGACACGATTGGCTGTGATTTTTATGCGGCGAGTGGTCACAAAATGCTCGGACCTTCAGGTACTGGTTTTCTTTTCATTAATACACAAGTACTAAACCGGTTAAAACCAATGATGCTCGGCGGCGGTTCTGCCACTGATGTTGAACTTGATAAGATCACATTTACCAAAGGTGGAAAAATCTTTGAAGCCGGAACCCCGAATATTGCGGGTGGCATTGGGCTTGGCGCAGCTGTAGATTATCTCAAAAAAATTGGGATGGAACAGATAAAAGAACATGAACTGGAATTAGTTGCATACTTAATGGACCAACTCAAAAAAATTGATGGGATTACAATTCACGGGCCAAGAGAACTCAAAAAACGAACGGGTGTCGTATCCTTTTCCATAAAAGATATACCTGCACATAGAATAGCAATCCTTCTTGATGAAATTGGCGGTATTGCAATCCGCTCAGGAAACCATTGTGCTTTTCTTTTGTGCCGCGATATATTAAAAGAGGAATGCGGAACAGCCAGGGTATCCTTCTATATCTACAACACTCAAGAGGAAATCGATAAATTCATTGATGTATTAAAGGAGATTGTGAAAAATGTCTGATTTCCAATATGAATTAATCAAAATTTGCAGCCGTTCCGGGAAAGAATACTATCATGTGTATCCTCAAGAACCAATGGCATTTTTATCGCAAGATTTTGGAAACATGAATGTAATAAATTCTCACGCTAAATTTTCTGTTATTTCGTTCCCTGATTGTCATG
Source organism: Bacteroidota bacterium (assembly GCA_015222065.1). Classification (GTDB taxonomy): domain Bacteria; phylum Bacteroidota; class Bacteroidia; order Bacteroidales; family VadinHA17; genus JADFUQ01. Next base: position 529 of record JADFUQ010000074.1, on the reverse strand, counting down.
TTACTGTATTTGCCTCAGGACGCATGCTGATTGAGAACCTACCCGCGGATTCTGAAAAACGGGCACGCAAAATTATCAAAGAAATAATTACTCATTGGCTTTAATAATTCCCTGGGCAGCATCTTAATGATATTTTCATTGACAAATCTAAAAATATATATATAATTAGTAAAAGGAGAATATATGAATAAGTTCATAGGTGTTATTATAATCAACGGCCTCCTAATCACAGCGTATGCACAGGCACCCTTTTTTATCGGCCCTGATTCTATAAAGGCAAACGGCGTTAATATCGATGTAGGCTGGTATGGTTCGCCCTATGTATATGACTGGGATGGAGATGGTAAAAAAGACCTCATTACTGGCCAATTCACATCCGGTAAAATTCGTTTCTACACAAATACTGGAACTGATAATAACCCGGCATTTAGCAATTATATCTTTATCAAGGCAGATGGTATTGATATCACCTTACCTTCTGGCTGATGCCAGGGTTCATCAGTCGTAGTTTGCGACTGGAATGAAGATG
>JADFUQ010000518.1 GCA_015222065.1 Bacteroidota bacterium | reverse complement strand
TTTCAGGTGGAAGAAGTTATAATTACAGGTGAAGCGGAGGATGTGAATATTTCCGGCGTACAAATGAGCATGACCAGGCTGACTATGAAGACCATAGAAACAATGCCCGCTTTCCTTGGAGAGGTTGATGTAATTAAAAGCCTGGCACTGCTTCCGTCTGTTAATACCGCAGGAGAAGGCGCTTCGGGTTTTAATGTACGTGGCGGTAATGCAGACCAAAACCTGATATTACTGGATGATGCCCCGATTTTTAACTCATCCCACGTGTTTGGCTTTTTCTCGGTATTCAATCCTGATGCTGTAAAAAATGTAACTTTATATACAGGAGGTATCCCGGCAAAATATGGAGGCAGACTTTCGTCAATATTAGATATTCAACAAAATGAAGGTAACTTAAAGGAATTTACCGGCAAGGGAGGAATAGGGTTAGTATCCAGCCGGCTGGCTCTTGAGGCTCCAATAATAAAAGATAAATGTTCATTTCTGGTTGCCGGAAGAACTTCCTATTCTGACTGGATTTTGGAAAAAGTGCCGGATATTAATGTGAAAAACAGCACGGCTTCCTTTTATGATGTCACAGCCAAAATAAATTATGCATTCGATAATAAAAATAAAATATTTTTATCCACCTATTTAAGTGATGACAAATTCAGATTTGGTGCAGATACCACTTACAACTGGGGAACGGCAAATGCTGTATTAAAATACAATCATATTTTTGGTGAAAAACTCTTTTCAGATATTACGGCTATTTACAGTGACTATCAATACAAAGTGTATAATCAACCGGAAAGCAATTCCTTCGAAATGGAATACGGTATAGAATATAAAGGCCTGAAAGCAGATTTTACATATTTTTTACAAAAACATCAGTTAGATTTCGGTGTAAGCACAATCTGGTATGGATTTCAGCCGGGAACTCTGAAACCCGCTTCGGAAGGTTCCGGTATCAACCCTGTTTTTTTAGAAGAAGAACTGTCGCGGGAGATAGCAATTTATATCAACGACGAGTATAAAATTAGTCCGGTAATAACCTTAATGTATGGATTGAGATACTCATTATTCCATAATCTTGGTCCGGCACATGCTTATTTATATCAGGATAATATTCCAAAAAATCAGGCATCCATTATTGATACTTTACAATTCAGCACAGGAGAGGTAATACAAAGTTATGGCGGATTAGAGCCAAGGATATCGATAAAATTAGGCTTAGGACCAAGCAGCTCAGTAAAACTAAGTTATAACAAGATGAGGCAATATATATCCCTTATCTCCAACACAACAGCTATTACCCCGGTAGATATCTGGAAAACCAGCAATAAACACATAAAGCCCCAAACAGGAGATCAGATCATTATCGGTTATTTCAAGAATTTCGCTGAAAATTCCATTGAGACTTCAATAGAAGCCTATTATAAAAATATAGACAATCTCGTGGAATATAAAGATGGAGCAAGTTTGCTGCTTAATGAGACCCTGGAAGCGGACCTGTTACAAGGGAAAGGCAGGGCTTATGGCATAGAGTTCCAGGCAAAAAAGAAATCAGGCAGACTAACCGGATGGACAAGTTATGTATATTCAAGGAGCGAAAGACAAATAAGCGGAGAATTTCCTGAAGAACAAATAAATTTCGGAAAATACTATCCTTCCAACTACGATAAACCCCATAATGTAAAAATTGTAAGCAATTTCAGGATTACCCAAAGATGGAGTTTTGCAGCAAACTTTACCTATAGTACAGGAAGGCCGACTACAGCCCCATATTCGAAATTCAGGATCAATAACAAGTTATATAATAATATTACTGTTGCTAATTTTTCTCAAAGGAACCAGTATAGAATTCCTGATTATCATCGCCTCGATTTATCGGTAACTTTAAGTGAAGGTCATAGGAAATACAGGAAATGGAAAGGAAGCTGGACATTCTCGGTTTACAATGTTTACGGCAGGAAAAACGCGTACTCTGTGTTCTTCAAAGATGTGCACGGGGTCCCGCCAATGCCGTATAAACTGTCCATTATGGGAGTTCCATTTCCCTCGCTGTCTTATAATTTTACTTTTTAAAATTCGAATATTACCTTAAATGAAACTCAAATTAATAATAATTGTACTTGTTTTTTTTTCATTTGTACATTCTTGTATCGATCCTATTAATTTTAGTAAAGGTGATGATTCAAAGTGTCTGGTTGTTGACGGATTGATAACCAATGACCCGGGACCTTATGTTGTGTATCTTGCAAGAACAACTGAATATAATTCTTATTATGCTCAAACTGAAGAAGTCGAAGGCGCTATTGTAATAATATCAGATGATATGGGTAATTCCGAAATTCTTACAGAAACCTTCAATCCGGGTATTTATAAAACAGACCCCGGGGGTATTCGGGGAATTCCGGGCAGGCACTATAAAATAGAAATTGAAACTCCGGATGGGAAACGCTATGAGTCAGACTATGAATTGTTAAGCACTGTTCCCAAAATTGACAATATCTACTATGAACGCCGGCAACATCAGGAACTGGATGATAACAATATTGTACAAACCTTTGAAGGTTTTCAGATCTCTATTGATACAAAAGACCCTGAAAATGTTGAAAATTATTATATGTGGAGTTGGGAAGGAACCCATGAAGTTCACACCCAACCCTGGGACTATTGGGATTTTCTAAAAAGGAAGCCTGCACCTAAAGATTGTTGCGCTATTTGCTGGATAACTGAACGTCCCGGGCACATAGATGTATCTGATGATGAATTTTTAGATGGAAATCAAATAAATAAAAGGCCTGTTACATTTGTAAAAATTAAAGATAATGGTGGTGGAAGGCATTTCCGGGGAAAATATTATATTGAGGTAAAGCAACTATCTTTAACCAAAGAGGCTTATGGTTATTGGTCTTCAATAGAAGAACAAATAAGTAGTTCAGGATCGATTTTTGAACCTCCTCCTGTA
>JADFUQ010000517.1 GCA_015222065.1 Bacteroidota bacterium | reverse complement strand
TAACTGTTGCTAATTTTTCCCAAAGGAACCAGTATAGAATTCCTGATTATCATCGCCTCGATATATCGGTAACTTTAGGTGAAAGCCATAGGAAATACCGGAAATGGAAAGGAAGCTGGACATTTTCAATTTACAATGTTTACGGCAGGAAGAACGCGTACTCGGTATTTTTTAAAGATGTAAACGAAGCTCCCCCAATGCCGTACATGCTGTCCATTCTGGGAGTGCCATTTCCCTCGTTAACTTATAATTTTACTTTTTGAAATTATATTTTTTCTGAAAATGAAACTGAAAATATCATTAATCTTACTCTTATTTTTTTTACTTGTCTTTTCTTGTATTGAACCATTTGATTTCAATATTACCGGTGATGGGTCAAAGAGTTTGGTTATTGACGGATTAGTAACTAATGAACCCGGACCTTATATCGTGTATCTTACCAAAACATCAGACTATTGTGAAGTAGATAATTTTAGTCCGGAAAAAGTTGATAGTGCAATAATCGTTATATCCGACAATGTTGGTAATTCCGATACCCTAACAGAAACTCGTTCGGGCGTTTATGAAACAAAGCCGGAAGGTATTCAGGGAATACAGGACAGGTTTTATAAAATAATGATTGAAACTTCCGATGGAAAACAATATGAGTCAAAGCCTGAATTTTTACGCGGTGTTCCAGAAATTGATAGTATCTACTATGAATTCCGGGAAATGAGGTCAATAGATGGAACACGGGATAATCGTATTAACGTTTATATTGATACATCAATTCCTGAAAACGAGGGGAATTATTTTATTTGGTGTTGTACCTCTGAAAAAAATACCGATATAATTATTGCAGATGATAGATATGTTAATGGGAATAAAATTGAGAAAAAACAAGTTTTATCGATTCCGGCTAATAACAAAGATTCCTTTGATGGATTATATGTAACAATAGCACAATTTTCTTTAACAAAGAAAGCGTATGATTACTATTATTCCATAAACCAACAGAAGAAAATGGCCGGAACAATTTTTGAACCGCCACCGGCAATTATTAAAGGGAATATTCAAAATATTCATGATCCAAAAGACCATGTTTTTGGTTATTTCGGAGCTTCAGCAATAACAAGAGCCAGCATTTATATTCCCAAATCGGCAATTCCTTAATATTATGAGAGAATTAATAAGAGTCCGTCTATAAAGTCCGAAAGTTTAGATAAATAATAAAAATCATAAATGACAAGCACCAAAATACAACTTAACGAAGTGATCTCACAACCTGCCCTGTTTTTTCGGGGAACACCTTTGAAATTTATTTTAGTTAAACTGAATATCGAACAAGGATTAACGATTTTAGATTTCAGATTTCCAACCACTTCGCAAATCGTTAATCGGTGTTCCTTGTTCTTAAATCAATTTTTATTTATTTTATGGACAGACACTAATTATATCTAACAATTGCATAGAGATGGATAACAACATTACGGAAAAGCCTCCTTACCGGTAAGTTTTTAGGCTATAACCAGGAAATATGAAACTGAAATTATCAATAATATTACTCTTATTTTTTTTACTTGTATATTCTTGTATTGAACCATTTGATTTCAATATTAAAGGTGATAAATCAAAAAGTCTGGTTGTGGAAGGATTGATAACCAATGAACCGGGACCATATTTTGTATATCTTACCAGAACAACTGATTATAGTTCCACAATTGAATCTATAGAAGTAGTTGAGGGTGCAAATGTAATAATATCGGATGACCTGGGTAATTCCGAAACCCTTACAGAAACCCGTCCGGGCATTTATGAAACAAAGCCGGACAGTATTCAGGGAATACAAGGCAGATCCTATAAAGTGATAATTGAAACTCCTGACGGAAAACAATATGAGTCAAAACCTGAATTATTAAGCAGCGTTCCCGAAATTGACAGTATCTACTATGAATTCCAGGAAAAGCAAACACCAGATGGTACACCTGATAATTTTATTAACGTTTATATTGATACTTCAACTCCTGAAAACGGTGGAAATTTTTTCTTATTGAAATGGCATGGAATATATGAGGTTTTTACCCAACCGGAAGACTATATATACAGGGAAGCACCGGCTCCTAAACCATGTTGCGCTCAATGTTGGGTTTCTGAATATAATACTGATTTAATAATTGTTGACGACAAATATGTAATTGGAAATAAAATTGAAAAACAAAAGGTTATATCGATTCCGGCAAATAGCAGATATTTTTCTTACAAATATTATGCAATAATAGAACAACTTTCATTAACAAAGAAAGCGTATGATTACTATGATTTAACAAGCAAACAAATAAACTATGCCGGATCATTTTTTGAACCGCCACCGGCTTTTATTAAAGGAAACATACAGAATATTCTTGATCCAAAAGACCATGTTTTTGGTTATTTCGGAGCTTCTTCAATAACAAAAACCAGTATCTTTATTCCCAGGTCGGCAGTTCCTTATTATATGGGACCATGGATCATGCCTGATGATTGCAGGACCATATCAAATAGTACAACTGTAAGGCCCTCCTTTTGGTGATTATATTGTAACTAAATTGGGTCTGCCTACAAAATTCGAATGTTTAAATAAATATTAAAAATCACAAAAAACAAGCACCAAATATCAAATAAATATCAAATTCTAATGACTGAAAAATCAAACAAATTCTTGAATATGTTGCTGTTTGGATTTTGTTTTTTCAAACATTGGATATTATTTGTTATTTGGAATTTCATACCTAAGCAAGCATTTTTAGTTTATGGATAAACTCTGATTATTAGGAGTATATACATATAAAATGAAACTTTTTAACAATATTTAAATGAAAAGAATTAGAAAGTCAATCCCGATTATAATTTCCTTTATTCTTTTCCTGTCTATATCCGGTTTTGATTCTTTCTCACAGACCGGGGAGCAGGAACAGATTTTTAACAAGATTACAACTCAATTGGTAAGATTTAATAACGCTTTTCCACAGGAAAAAATATATCTCCATTTCGACAAGCCTTTTTATATACCGGGAGAAACAATCTGGTATAAAGCCTATCTTGTAAATGCCACCGGTAATATCCCTTCTTCCTTAAGTAAAATAATTTATACTGAATTGGTGGATCGTGATGGAAAAATCCTGATCCGTCAAACACTTAAAACCAGTGATGGTTTTACTCACGGGGATTTTTTGTTACCGGAATTCCTGGCTCCCGGGAAATACATGGTCAGGGCCTACACGAACTGGATGAGGAATTTTGATAAGGATTTTTTATTCACAAAAGAAATACTATTATTTGATCCGCAGACGGAATATGATATTCCTGAAACAGATTCTTCCGAACAAGTGACAGGTGATGAACCGGTAAGTAAAAAAATCGATATAACCTTCTTTCCTGAAGGCGGATATCTGGCTTCCGGTCTGACAAGCAAGGTGGCTTTCAAGGCAATAGACGGATCAGGCGAAGGCATTCATGTCAAGGGTGAAATTATTGACCAGAATGGTAACATAATAACTCCTTTTGAAAGTTTTCATTTTGGGATGGGTGCATTTATGCTGAAGCCCGAAAAAAGGAAGACTTATTCCGCAAACATCATTCAGGAAAATAATAAGAAGATCAATTATGCACTACCCACAGTACTGGAAGAAGGCCTGGTAATGGCTGTAGATAATTCCTCCGGTGATTTCATAAGGATCATTGTTCAGGCAAACAGGACATTTGTCAGACGTAATAGCAAAGATGTCCTGTTAGTGGTTCAGTCTGCAGGTAAAATCTATTATACGGCCAATGGCAATCTCCGCAGGAGATCCTCATTTGTTGCTAACATTCCAAAAAAGGGCTTGCCGGCAGGCATTATTCAATTAACATTATTCAACGGAGAGGGTAATCCTGAATGTGAACGGTTGGTTTTTATCAACTGTCCCGATGCTCTTCAGGTTACAATTGAAACAGATAAAAAAGTATATGCCCCGAGAGAAAGAGTTGTTATGGATGTATCGGTTAGCGATTTTAACGGGAATCCGGTGGCAGGCAACTTCTCTTTAGCGGTTACAGATGCCGGCCAGGTTGGAAACCCGGGAAAATATAACGACAACATCCTCACCAACCTTTTACTCACTTCTGAACTAAAAGGAAATATTGAACAACCTGCATTTTATTTTGACGAAGATAATCCCGGCTCTATAATAGCTTTGGATTACCTGATGCTAACCCAGGGCTGGAGGAGGTTTTTGTGGAAAGAAATTCTAAACGATAAATGGCCGGCGATCAATTACAACATTGAAAAAAGCACCATTGTAAGAAAAGGGCAGGTGTTGGATCCTTCAAATAATTCCCCTGTAGCCCTACAGAATATTTCTTTTCTTATGCTCAGGAGAAAAAGGTTATATGAAAGAATAACTGACGAAAACGGGTTCTTTACTTTTTTTGTTGATGCATCTGATGGTAAAGAATCTCTGTTTTTCACTGTATGGGATAAAGACGGACCTCAAACCGGATATGAGGTCATTATAAATGAAGAATTGCCAGGATGTTATTTTACTGATAGAGAAGAAATCTCTTACCGTAACCAGATAATGGAAAACTATCTGGAAAAAAGAAAGGTACGGGCCCATATAGAATCTTCGTTTAATTACACAACTGAGACCGGTTTGATTAATGTGGCAGATACTAAAGGGATTGATCCGGGAATCAAATCAGATGATATTATTAATAAATCCAGTCATATTATCATTCCGGATGAATATATAGCTTTTCCGGTAATGGAAGAAGTGTTCATAGAAATTGTGCCACAGGTTACAATAAAACATATAAAAGGAGAAGTTGTGATAAGGGTATATTCGGATGAAAATATGAAAAATTTTGATCATACACCGTTATTTTTCATTGATGGCATTCCGACTTTTAATCAGGACTTTGTATTGGATTTGGACCCAAATAATGTTGAAAGGATTGAAGTATTACAATCTGCCGAAATTATCCATCCGGCCGGTTCCCTGCTGGGCAATAATGGAATAATTGCAATCTACACAAAAAACGGGGCGTTTTCATCTGCCGACATACCTGAAAACTATATAATGGAATTTGAGGGATATTATAATGCACGGGAGTTTTATTCACCAATATATGGCGACTCCCGGGTAATAGACAGAAGCAAGCCGGATTTAAGGTCATTGATATATTGGGAGCCTTTGCTCATAACTGATTCAAACGGAAAAGCCAGTGTATCATTCTGCAATACAGATAATATCACAACGATTAATGCAAGAATTGAAGGGATTTCTTATGATGGTTCTCCCGGGTTAGCCGGTTATAAATATAAAATAGTCTATCCTGAATAAAATTGATGTTGTTTTCTTTTTTCATAAATAGTATTTCTTTTCACAATCCAAAATCAAAAAACTTAAAACAATAAAAGGCATTAACTTTCATTTCCTTATGAATTTCTTCTTTTCTTTTTGATAAAAGCATTTAAAATGTGTATTTTTGACATTTTCTTATTTATGAAAAAAATATATACAGTTTCTATTTTAGTTCTGATTTTACTTGGGATAAGTAACGGCTTCTCCCAGGGCATTTCGGATATTTATATATCCGGTGATTTTCAAAATAAACCTTTTATAGAGGTACTAAACGAAATAGAAAAGGAGCATCATATCGTTTTTTTCTATCAGGAAGAATGGCTCTCTGGCATTAAAGTAACAAAAAGCTTTCAGGATACACTTCTGTTAAAAGTGTTAGAAGATATATTAAATGAAAATGAACTTTCATTTATTGCTTTCAATCCTTATTCTGTCTTTCTTATAAATAAGGCTCCTGATAATATAGAAACAACCGGGGAACCTCTTGTTATCACCCCCGTTCCCGTAACTCCTGAAGAACCTGAAAATGAAAAAATCATCATCGGCAAAACTCAGGATTTGGCGAATGGGGATAATGCCACCCTTAGCGGTTATATAAGAGGAGCAAAAACCGGCGAGGGAATTATTGGAGGCACCGTGTATATAGAAGAGTTAAAGAAAGGAACGGCGAGTAATCAATACGGCTATTATTCCATTACCCTGCCGGTTGGAAATTATCATATAGCTTTTAGTTATATAGGATTAAAGAAGGAAATAAAACAAATAATTTTAAACTCTACTGGAACTTTTAATATTGAACTTTCTGATGCCTC
>JADFUQ010000516.1 GCA_015222065.1 Bacteroidota bacterium | reverse complement strand
TACTGCAACACAATTTCTTAACTCTTTTTCTTTCATTATTCCAACATTCCATTATTCCATTATTCCAAAGGGTTATAAGTTAATGTTTGTACGGCTCTATGCTTTTTGCCAACAGATACACATATTATAAATAAATATATACGTCCCATTTTCCGGGTTCATTAATTTCAAACCGCAATTCGCATCGCATGATCGAAGCACCCCATACACTTGGAGCATAAAATACCACTTTACCTGTAAAAGGAAATTCAGCGTTTTCAAAACCGGTAAAAAATCTTTCTATTTTCATTGTTCCGGAATCACCGGATAACATCGGATTTTGTACTGGTATTTCTCCGCCACTTTGTAAGAATCTAATACGAATATCCCCTCCTCCACCAAAACGGACAAATTTAATTCGGCCAATATTGTCCTTATAAAGTACTTTATAGGTTTGGGTTGATGATTTTTCTCCAACATATTCATCATTCACCCACCTGCCGGTTATCGTTGTATCCATTCCGTTTGAAAAAAAGGAATAATTACCTGCCCCGTGACGTAAGCCTTTTCTCCAATATCCTTCGTAAATTTCACCGGTTGACCAATCGTAGGTTCCTTTTCCATGAGGTAATCCCTTTTTAAACTCACCAATATAGTGATCTCTGCCTGAGGCATCACCATCACCATGAGCAAAGCCATTTTTACAATCGCCTTTATAGATAAGTGAAATTTCTGCTTTTAATACTTTGCAATCTGTTTGCCCAAAACTCAGGAGTGCTAAAAACCACAAACAGAAAATGAAAGATATTTTAATTAGATTTTTCATAATTAGGTATATGGTTTATTATTTTAGTTCACATGCACAAAATTCATGCCAAGCTGTTAGCTATTAGCTGTTAGCGGTTAGTAAGTTAACGTATTTCTCCATTATTCCCTTTATCCCCTCTAATCCCTCTATTCCCTCTATTCCCTCTATTCCCTTTCTTCCAGACTATTATAATACTCGATCAGCTTTTTCAGATCTTCAGGGTTTTTATGTGATATTTTCTCCTTTTTAATAAAAGGTAAGACCTCCGTTTTTTTATCCTCCAGAATCTCAATCAGGCTTTTTCTGCTACTTATCTTTACCGCGGGAAGGTCGTTTTTCTTTATATAATAGTTGTCCTTTTTTTGGATAAAACGTGCGGGTTTTGCAGGTATATAGGGTTTTTCAGATTCAGCATCCAGCAACAGCACTTCTTTAATGGCAAGTAATTTACAATTACCATTCATCAGAACAACGAAATAGGATTCTTTCAGATCAGAACCTGAGAGCGCCAAAATGTAAGGGGTATAAATAAACTTCAGATCTTCAATTTCAATAAATTCAATATCTTTAGGAAAAGCAACAGCATAAATATTCTCTTTTGCAATGTATTGCATTTCGTTGGCATACATATCATATCTCAGTTTCCCGCTGTACAATCCTTCATCTTTAATCTGTATTTTTCCCTCCCTGAATTCCTTTGGAAGAAACGGGCTTCCTTCCACATCTTTATACGTGTTTTC
>JADFUQ010000515.1 GCA_015222065.1 Bacteroidota bacterium | reverse complement strand
ATTACTAACAATAAGAAACAGGATAAGACTGATACTTTTTTTCATTTCGGCAATTTATTAAGGTATTAACCTGGCCTAAATAGAGCCCGTCTATAAAGTCGAAAGTCTAAATAAATACAAAAAATCACAAATATCAAGCATCAAATATCAAATAAAATACAATATTCAAAAAATCAATGATCAAAACAGTTTCGGTCATTTGATAATTGATATTTGAGATTTATTTGTATTTTGATACTTGTTATTTGCCTGCCCCGTAAGAAAGCATGACTGTACGGGGGTGCTTTATTTACGAAAATGCTTGACTTTATGGACAAACACTAAATAGAAATAAATGAGGTTTACATAATTTCAATCAACCACAATACCTTTTTCAAACTATTTCAAGTACTGGTAATTGAGTCTGAGAAATATGAAACACAGAGAAAGGCTTATCTTTTACTGTCTATTTATCCTTTCGCTTGCTGGTATCTCCTTTCCCCGGCTGCGCAATAGAATCTCTCATTGATGTATCAGCCTGAATATTCTTAAATCTATAGTAATCCATAATTCCCAGGTTTCCTACTTTAAATGCCTCAGCAATAGCGAGTGGCACTTTAATCTCTGCTTCAATAACTTTTGCTCTCGCCTCCTGAGCTTTAGCTATCATTTCCTGCTCAGTAGCAACTGCCATTGCCCGCCTCTCTTCTGCCCTTGCCTGGGCAATATTCTTATCAGCGTTAGCCTGGTCCATTTGCAATACTGCTCCAATATTTTTACCAATATCAATATCCGCGATATCGATAGAAAGAATTTCAAATGCTGTACCGGAATCAAGTCCTTTTTCCAGCACTACCCTTGATATTGAATCCGGATTTTCAAGAACAGCTTTATGGGAACTGGAGGATCCGATTGAGGACACTATTCCTTCTCCTACTCTTGCAAGGACCGTTTCCTCTCCTGCTCCACCTACCAGTTGTTTAATATTTGCACGCACAGTTACCCTGGCTTTACAAACCAGTTGAATTCCGTCCTTAGCTACAGCCGTAACCGGCGGTGTATCTATTACTTTAGGGTTAACAGACATCTGAACAGCTTCAAGCACATCCCGTCCGGCAAGATCAATTGCAGTTGCCATCTGGAAAGGCAATGCTATATTTGCCTTTGATGCAGACACAAGTGCATGAACTACCTGGGTCACATGCCCGCCGGCAAGAAAATGAGCTTCAAGATCATCTCTTACAAGTTCAAGACCGGCTTTCCATCCCTCAATCATAGCACTAACAATAATTGAAGGCGGCACTTTTCTCCACCTCATAAATACAAGCTGCAGAAGTGAGATACGAACTCCTGATACCAATGCCTGAAACCACAATCCTACCGGGATCAAATACAAAATAAACCATAATAAAATAATGGCACCGATAATTATTAATACATACAGACCAATTCCTTCCATGATAATTAGTTTTTTAATTTAACAACTAGTTTATTACTTAATACTTTTATTACTTCAATATCAGTTTTCTGATCAATATATTTATTAAGAGACTGAGCTTCAAAATAATTCCCGTTGATCACCACTTTCCCTATCGGATTCAACCTGGTAATTGTTTTTCCTACATCTCCAACCTTAACTTCAGTTCCTGTCTGGTCAACAACATTTACTTTACCTGAGATGTCTTTCTGTAACATTATTTTTCGCCAGGTTCCCGATTTCAGAACGATAAAAACCGTAAGAAACGAAATTAGTGCTGTTCCGAGCAAGGTGAAATTTCCAATGGCTAATCCATGATAATGATATGACATAATTACACCACCAACAATCAGGACAGCTCCTCCAATACCAGCCACAGTAATTCCGGGGACAAGCAGGAACTCTATTAAAAATAACAAAATACCCAGTAAAATAAGAATTATTATTACAGTAATTGACATTTTCTAATTTATTAAAATCGACTATTCAAATGTATTAAAATCATTTATTAATATTAATATTTTTCCAGATTTTTTGCCCTGTTTAGTGAAACTCTACTGCCTTCGAAATATGCAACAATGTAAGCATCGGAAAATCCCCGGTTCCGCACATCATTTAATGCTGATTGCGCAATTTCATACGTTTTAAATAATCCGGCAAAGTAACGTGTAATATTAGTATTAATGACTTTCTCAGTAGTTATTGGTACCAGCCCTTTAAAGTAATTAGGTTGAACCGGTTTACTAAAAGCTGCAATCTGTATCTTGTAAACCAATTTTCCGGGAAGTTCCTTATCTCCACCTTTCTTTTTCTGCTCTTCCTTCACGGCTAAAACAGGTTGTTCATCAATGATTTCATCTACTGAAAGAGGTTTCTCCATTTCTTCAGGAACAGCAATCACTGTATCTTTGGCAATTGTAACAGATTCCTCAGACACTTTCGGAATACTCGCTAATTTTTGTTTGGTCTTTACCGGGGTTTTACCTGCATATATATCAAAAGCTTTTTCCTGATTCTGCAAAGCCAGTACCTCATAAGCGTTTGCTTTCAGTAGGTTATCAAATTTTTCTTCTTCCTTTGAGGAATTATTCCCTTTTTTCGTAAACTCAATAGCTGTTTCCATGTTACTACCAGCTTGTTCCTGAAATTTCAACGCATTCTTTTGTAATTCATTAGTGATATTTTCAGCATTCCAACCCGCCAGAACGTCCTTAAAAACTTTATATTTCATAGCATTACCTTCATGATAATATTTTGATGCAAATATTACTTTCTTTTTAATTTTTCCTTCATGTTTTTCAATTATTTTCTGACTCTTTTTCCTGTCCTTTGTATTGGTCAGACTGCTAATCCTGACCTTTTCTCTTTCAAGATCTGCCTGAAATAAAGAAACATCTTTCATACAATTATCACCTTCTTTAATATATCCTTCCCCTTCATAAATTATTCTCAGGTCCCGCGATCTAAAAAAATTATTATAATCATTAGTATTATAAAATTCATTATTATTTCTTTGCTCCTCAAAAGGCTTTACCTCTTCAAGATTATCAAGAAATTGTTGATTTTCGATATGACTAAGATTTTGTTCGAAAGAGCTTAAAGCCACGTCAGGTTTTCCTTTTATTTCCTGCTCCAGATTTTTCACCCGGACATACAAAGCATCAGCTTTTGTTTGATAATTATAGGCTTCTTCTTCAAACCGGAGAATTTCTTTTTCAACTTTTTCACGTTCTTCCTGACTTGATATCCCGGGTAAAGATTGTCTTTTTTCATTCGATCGTCTTCTTACCGAATCAGCTTTTATCTGCCATTTCAGGGCCTCTTTAACGACCTCATCATAATCGGTAATTTCTTGCGGGCCGGTTGATGTTGTTTCTTCTTCCCGGGTTTTAGCAGCCTCATTACCTACAACCGGAATTTCCCCTGACCTCCTGTTTATCTTCTCAACCCCTGACCCTGAGGCTTCATGATTAACTTTTGACCGACACATCTGTAACAACCTTTGAGCTTGAAACTCTTCAATCTCATTTTTATCACCTATTGATAAATACCTCTCATAATATTTCAGGGCATCATTATATTTTTCACTAACATGGTTAGCTTTACCTAAATAGAAATATACATTATCAGGAACATCTTTCAACGAAGCTATTTTTAACTGGTAAATTGCCTCATCAAGTTGTGTCTCCAGTTCAGTATGTGAAACACCTGCATAATAATTAAAGAAAGGGTCTTTCGGGTATATCCTCAATAGTCTGTTAAAATAAAACAGGGCTTTGGTGAATTCCCCTTCATTGAAATAGATAATCCCTTTTTCTTCAATTAGCTTTTCATCAGGTTTAAGATTCTGTGGTGTAACATCAAATACAGTAAAAATGAACACCAAAAATAAAACAACAATCCGGGAATAATAATTTATATTCATCTGTTTTTTGTTTAGCGTTATTATCTTGTTAAAAAGTTTTATTAAAAGTACAATGATTAATGCAAGTATATTTCTGTAAACTTCGTAATTTTACGTAAATTTTCAAAACTAAAACTGAATTATTACAGTATGGAAAAAAACGAGACCACAGAACAGTCCATCATTAAGGAAAAGCAAAAAGCCATAAAACTCACGCTTGATAAGATAGAAAAAGATTTTGGAAAAGGCACAATTATGAAACTGGGCGACAATGCAATTGCTGATGTACCAGTCATTTCATCAGGATCAATATCACTGGATAAAGCATTGGGAGTAGGCGGATACCCAAGAGGAAGAGTAACTGAGATATTCGGACCTGAAGCGTCGGGGAAAACAACACTCGCTATTCATGCTATTGCCGAAGCACAAAAAAAAGGTGGTATTGCAGCTTTTATTGATGCTGAACATGCTTTTGACAAGTATTATGCATCAAAACTGGGAGTTGACATTGAGAATCTCCTTATCTCTCAGCCCGATAATGGTGAGCAAGCATTGGAGATCACTGATCATCTGATTCGTTCAGGAGCAATCGATATAGTTGTTATTGATTCGGTAGCCGCCCTCACACCAAAAGCTGAAATTGAAGGAGAAATGGGCGATTCCAGGATGGGATTACAGGCAAGACTTATGTCTCAGGCACTAAGAAAATTAACCGCTAATATACACAAAACCAATACCTGCTGCATGTTCATTAATCAACTTAGAGAAAAGATTGGCGTTATGTTTGGAAACCCGGAAACAACAACCGGTGGTAATGCATTGAAGTTTTATTCATCAGTGAGGGTTGATATTCGCAGAATCGGTCAGATTAAGGATGGAGAAGAAGTAACAGGCAACCGGACAAGGGTTAAAATTGTTAAAAACAAAGTGGCACCACCTTTTCGTAAAGCTGAATTCGATATTATGTATGGAGAAGGCATTTCGAAAACAGGTGAAATAATTGACCTTGGTGTTGATAATAATATTATACAAAAAAGTGGTTCATGGTTTAGTTATGGAGATACAAAATTAGGTCAGGGACGTGAAGGTGTAAGACAAATACTGATAGATAACCCTGAATTGGTTGATGAATTGGCGAGCAAGATAGGTGAGGCAATGAGTAAATGATGAGATGTGCAAAGAGGTGAAGTTTTAACCGGATTTTATTGGTTGAAAAAGGATTTTGCGAGGAGCGAAGCGACGAAGCAAACTCCTAAAAACAACCAGAATGCTAAATAGATGTACTGTCATATGCTTTACGAAAAGTCATGACAGATTGCTTCACTTCGTTCGCAAAATCTGTATACTTATTATACTTTAATCTCTAAATATTCTTGATATGAAAAAATATCCTGTAATCTTATTACTGGGTTTTGCTATTATTGGTTTCTCCTGTAACCGGGATAAATCGGTATCCGGTAATAACACAAAAGCCGATTTCTCTAATCAACTTACTGAAGAAGAAATAAATAATG
The DNA here is from genome assembly GCA_015222065.1 of Bacteroidota bacterium. Classification (GTDB taxonomy): domain Bacteria; phylum Bacteroidota; class Bacteroidia; order Bacteroidales; family VadinHA17; genus JADFUQ01. The sequence continues at coordinate 32 of JADFUQ010000515.1, read as the reverse complement.
GACGAATAACCCCGGAAATTCTATGGAAATTT
>JADFUQ010000514.1 GCA_015222065.1 Bacteroidota bacterium | reverse complement strand
TTCTAAGTCCCGTTAGGGACGAAATATTAGTTAGTTTAGTTTAAGATACACAAAATAGAACAGAGCCTATTAATAACGTTATTCCTTGTTCTATTAAAAAGCATAGTAAACGTATAACTTATAAACCTATTAACACTGCATCGCAATATAATTTACAGAATCAGCTCTTCCCGAAGTACTCTTCAAGAGTAAAAGTCTCTTTAGCCTGGTATCCCTTTTTGGTCTTTTCTATTGTACAGCATTCATTATAAGCATCGTGTTCTAAGAACAGTATATAATCGTTTTCATAAGCTTCTTTTAGAAATTGTTCCTTTTCTTTAAGTGTTATAAGTGGTTGTACATCATAACTCATATTCCAGGAAAGTTTGATATGAGCACTTGACGGGATCAGATCAGCCATATAGACTACAGTTTTACCCCGAAAGCTAATAAACGGTATTATCTGTCCTTCAGTGTGGCCATTATATAACCTGACCCTGAAACCCGGATACAATTCGATATTATCTTCAATAAATTTTAATTGACCACTCTCCTGCATTGGAAGTATATTTTCTTTCAGGTAAGCAGTTGCTTCCCTTTTATTAGGATTCATTGCCCATTCCCACTGTTGTTTGCTTACCCAATAGGTTGCATTCGGGAATACCATTTCAAATCCGGTCCCGGAACTGCTGTTTCTTACTCCACCACCACAATGATCATAATGAAGGTGGGAAATAACCATATCTGTAATATCTTCCGGTTTATATCCATACTTTTCTAAGGCACCTTCCAAACCAAAACCACCATGTAATTGAACAAAACTGAAAAATTTTTCATCCTGCTTGTCACCATAACCGTTATCAACCATTATCCGTTGTTTTCCGTTATCAAATACGAGTGAACGAAGAGCCCAATTGCAATAATTGTTTTCATCACAAGGATATTGTTTTTTCCACAGATTTTTAGGAACAACTCCAAACATAGCACCACCGTCAAGTTTAAAGTTTGAAATATGTACAGGAAAGAGTTTCATAATAGCTTTTATTTATTTTAAGGTTTCAAAGATAAAATATTAAGCTGAATCCGGTAGGGAATGATTTTTTTATCCTAAAATATTCATTCATTCAGTTTTTTACCACAAAATTTGCAAAAAACAGCATCTGTTTCGTGTCCTTCTTTCATGCAATGCGGGCAAACCTGTGTTGTGGCAGCTTCACGCTTGGCTTGACTGAATTCTGCTGTGACAATGCCCGTGGGTACAGCGATAATAGCGTATCCAAGTATCATAACACAGCTTGCAAGGAGCTGACCTAAAGCTGTGACAGGAGCAATATCCCCATATCCAACGGTAGTGAGAGTAACAATAGCCCAGTAAATCCCTTTGGGAATACTGGTGAATCCACTTTTCCCACCTTCAATGAGATACATTACAGTTCCTATTATCAGGACAATGGTGAGAACAGCAAATAAAAATACACTGATTTTGGTCTTGCTGGCTTTTAATGCTTTAATAATGGTTGCTCCTTCGGTTGTATATCTGGTAAGTTTGAATATCCGGAAAATCCTGAAAAACCGCAAAGCTCTTATAATGACTAATCCCTGGGCTCCTGCAAATACCAGCGCCAGATAAGTTGGAATAACAGCCAGCAAATCAATAATTCCGTAGAAGCTGAAAATATAGCGGGAAGGCTTTAACACAACACCAATTCTGATAATATACTCCAGGGTGAAAATAATTGTGATGATCCATTCGGCTAAATGAAGCTGTGACCCGTATTGCTGTTCGATTTTAGGAACGCTTTCAAGCAATACAACGACTACACTTAACAGGATTATTAACAGCAGGAAAACATCAAAAAATTTACCCGCGGGAGTGTCGGCTTCGAAGATGATCTCATAAAAACGGGTTTTAAGGGAGTTTTTACTTTCCATAAGTTTTTTGTTTTTCAACCAGTGAGGCAAGATAATAAGAAAATAGCTTTGTAAATTCAATAACGAAAACAATTTTAAAGGCTAAACGGCTTTCTGGATAAATGAAACTTTCGTACATTTGATTAAACTATTATCATGTCAACCTTGTTTTGATGGTTAAAGAATAGTTGGCAAAAGGCAATTGGCAGTTGGCAATGATGTTAAAAATGAAGTATTATTTGCCAACTGCTATTTGCCAATTGCCTACTAAATACTTACAACAAATTAAGGTTTACACAACACTATATAATAATACATGAAACAACTATTCCAAAATAATTTTAATGAAGCTCTTGATATACTGAAAGAATTCATATATGATGAAAAAAACTGGGACAAACTTGAAAAAGCAGGTCAGTTG
>JADFUQ010000513.1 GCA_015222065.1 Bacteroidota bacterium | reverse complement strand
GGAACGGTAATAGTGGTAACACACGGAAACGAAGCGGAACAATATGCAGATAGAACTATTTATTTAAAAAAGTAATTATTATGAGACGAAAGATTATATTTATTTCAACACTGTTTTTTTTCATTAATGCAATTATTACGTATGCACAGAATGATGAAGACTGGCAGGCTGTTTCAATGAAGGTCAATGATGTTACAGGAGTTTACCAATGGACCATAAACTGGGACATCTCATTCTGCTACACAAAGTTTGATAAAGTTCTTCCTGATGGAAATAGTGTATTCATCGACCGCCAAATTGATAAGAACTCTTTTTTGCCATCCAGATCTCTTGTGACCAGAGACTGGCCGGGTATTAACGAGATTCCCAATGGAGCCAATGTATCGATGGCATCCATGCCGCTGAGCAAACTGTTTCCTGGCAGCGGTGGGGAACTCTTTCAGGAGAATGACGGCAAAACAGCTCACCAGCGAGACTGGGATGCGCTAGTTGCAGTGAGAGAGAAAATATTTAAAGAGAATAATGTCACTAAAGATACGCCGCTATGGGAAAAGGTAAAACTCATTGCAAATTGGGCACAATGGGTTCATTATGGTGGCGCAGTTTATGAGTCAAAACACCCCGTTGACCTGATATTTCATTCGTCCTTTTGTGGAGGAAGGGCAAGCGGATTCGTGGGAATTATGCATACAATGGGGCTTCCTGCCAGGACAATAAACATGAATACCCACACAGTTGCTGAAGTTCTGCTCGATAACAAATGGTATTATGTAGAGAATATCCACGAAAACAAGACAGACACCAGGAAGACTGCAGCACTAATGCCCTGTTCTTTTATGGAATTTTACGCTGATCCTGGCGAATACAGTGAATACACTTCAGAATCTCATATAAATTCAGGTTACTTCAAATATGAGGATCTTCACAACGAACGTGCCAACTGGCAACTGGGCGCACTCTGGAGGTGGCACTTTATTCAATGCGGCAAGGGTGACGATGTGATGATGCGACACACTCTAAAGAACGGTAGCGGTATTGCTGCGTCCCTGAATAGTGCCACAAGCAATGCGCTTTATCCCAATGCAGAAAAATACTATTATAAAGTCCTGAAGAACAACCCACCTGTTTTAACAAATTACCAGAAGCATAGTTGGTACATTGCCGGGCACAGAGTGTTACAGGGTGACTGGATCCGCAAACGGTTCTACATAGGAAATCTTAATGATGCCGGGAACCTTGTGACAAAGGTGACCTCACGTCTTTATCTTATGGGAGGTGAGACACAAACTTTTGCCATCCCTCCTGTAATTATCAAAGAATATGCTGAATGGACATTAAAGGTCAACGACAAAGTTTACCAGCTCAAAGATTGGCAGGGATGGGAGTTAGTTAAAAAACTTGATCCCCTGACTATGCTGCCTGTTATCTATTTCGAGTTTCAACTGGACAAGAAGGATCTGAAACAGAACGATTATAACACTCTTCAATTCGGTAGCAAACACGGCAGGAAGTTCTACGAGCAACATCTCTATGTGATGATATTCCCTGACCCAATTAAGCCATACATTAATCCCTATAAACCAAACAAGAATACAAGAGTACAGCAGGAATGGCGGATTATCACGGACCAGAAATGGGATTTGATGGAATTGGTTGAGTTTGCACGATAAAGATTAAAAACCTATAGAAATTATGAAAACAATGAAACAGTATTTTGTTATGGCAGTTGTTCTGCTTATTCTTGCTGGTTGTAATACCAGTCCTGAGGCCGATTTTAAACCACCGGCTACAGATACGGCGCAACCCTGGACAGAGCAAGCCTTCAAAAACGATCCGATGGATTTTCAGTTTGCTATTGTGTCTGACAGGACAGGAGGCATGCGGCCAGGAGTATTCAGGAAAGCGGTAACACAATTGAATCTTCTGCAACCGGAGTTTGTCATGAGCGTTGGCGATCTGATTGAAGGTTATACAGAGAGCCG
>JADFUQ010000009.1 GCA_015222065.1 Bacteroidota bacterium | reverse complement strand
GGGTTGTTTGGGAACAAGAAATCCGGGGCTAAAAATCACGATCGCCAGATAAATTATAATTATACCTATCAAGATGCCAATTACATACAAGATTAGTATTATTTTATTCTCCATTTCACATGTATAATTTATGTAGGGACGTAGCATGCTACGACCCTACAATTTATAACCACGGAGGTACAAAGACAAAAACACGGGATTAATTCTTCATTCATTATTCCCCGGCAGGGGAATAATATATTAGCCCAGGGCAACGCCCTGGGGCAGAAGATCCATAAATTGGACAAACCCTGAAAGGGTTTAATAATTATTCAATCCCATACATACCATTTATCATATTCAAAAGAATATTCTTTCAAAAATTTTCTGTACTCCTCTTTAAATAACTTTTTCTCATGATATTATTGCTGATTTGATCCAAAAAATTATTATTCCCTTTCAGGGAATTTATATTGGTTGTTTCATACATCACAGGGCGTTGCCCTGTGCTATAATATTTTTCTCCTTCGGAGAATTGATGGCTAACCTTCCTCCATTAATCCCCCCCCCTAATTTGATTAAGGAGGGGGAAAAAGGGGGTGGGTTATTCGTGGACTCATCAAGGTTTTGAATGATGCTTTTTATTAAAATCTTTCAGGTATTCTATGAGATACTCTGAATATAGCTTGCGCAGTTCTTCATCGCGTTTTAAATCTTCAGCTTCAACGGCAATGCTTTTATTTAAAATTTTGGATCGTTCTTCTTCCGGAAACAATTGATTGAATAGTTTTAAATCATCATAATTATAAATCAGCTGGGTTAAATACCAGGAATCTAAATAATCCTGTGAAATATGATCTCTAAAAAATGAATAGTGCTCATAAAACCAGGGCAAAATGTTTTTCTTACTATTTTTTTCTAACCTATACATTCGTTGGGTAGCAATTACAATACCCATTCGGCATATTGGTTCGATATCTCCCGTTATTGAAAAGTCTAAGTTTTTTTGAACCAGGATGTCATCTTTAAAAAAGCCCATACAAAAGTATAGCACGATTCTTTCTGTGTGGTCTTTGGCATTCTCAATTCGATTTATAATTTTTTCATAGAGTACAGAGGTACCGTCATAATAGAACAGAAATACAAGATAAGGATAATGCTTCCAGGAAATAAAAATCTCATCTCTCAAATATTGATTGGCAAGTTCAATTACACGTTTCCTCACATATTCATTATTCCTTAGGATACGGAAAAGGTCATCTCGTGCACTTGATTTTTCGTCTGATTCATTCAGACTAAATTCGAAACCAACTTTTTCCAGCAAAGGAAGTGCTGTATTATTGGCATATATATCAAGATCATTCATATCAATATCATCTCTGAAATCAGAAGAAATATTACCGATTCTGTTCGCCAAAGATTCTATAATAGCCCCATCGTTGGTATTACGTATGGTATATGCCAGCTCTAATATATCGGAAGGACTTGTATTACCGGCCAGATAACTGTATTCTAATCCGGTAAACAGATCTTTTTTCTCATATATACTAAGTTCTTCCGAATGAATAGCCTGCTTAAACATATCCATTGGCAGAATCTGCAGATAATAGCCCAGCATATTGCTTTTTAAGTGCACCCACTCAATATTGTCAATGTCAGGAAAGGAAAATTCCTGTATTTGCTGCTCAAGATAAATGTGTTTCTCATAAAGTGTTGTACCATCATATATTTTTAGTGATACCGGGATGTGCCATATGGTTGGATAGCGATTATCGTTTTCGACAGATTTATAACGCTGTTGGGAAAGAACTATCGTGTGAGCGTCTTTTTGTGTTACCTCGATGATCGGAACACCGGGCTGAAAAACAAAATCCTGCATCACCTGTGTAATCTTTTTACCTGAAACTTCCTCCAGTATTTTAAAAAGATCTTCTGCATCAGTATTTTTCCACTTATATTCTTCAAAATAACGTTTCATGGCTTTCTGAAAAGTTTCCCTGCCGATCCAGTTTTCCACCATGCGTAAAACGGTTTGGCTTTTGTAATATGAAAGGGCACCAAAAACCTCACCGGGATTATCATTTCCATTCAAATGGCGGTGAATTGGCTCAGTGGTTGCTTTTGTATCATCCTTTAGAGGCCGGTTCATATTCCGGGCAATATGTTCCATAGGATCTAACTCCGGAAAATCCTGCAATACTATTTCATTAGCTAACCATTCGGCAAATCCCTCTTTAAGCCAATTGTCATCCCACCAGATCAGAGAGACCAGATTACCAAACCACATATGAGCCAGTTCGTGGGCAGTAACTCTAAGACGAAAACGTTTATCACTCAATGATAACGATTCACTGTCTGTCAACCAGTTGTCACCGAAAACAACCAATCCGGGATTTTCCATGGCACCGGCCAACATTCCTACGCCAATAAAATCCAGTTTTTCATAGGGATAAGAGCTGTCAAAATAGTTCTCAATAGATTTGAGTATTTTTGCCGTATGCTCTTTTATATAAAAAGATTTATCCAGATAACCTTTGGATAATATAATCCGGCCGGGGATTGATAATCCGGGGATGGGCATTGTTTCATAGGGACCAACCGCAAAAGCGAGCAGATAACCGGGCATCGGTTTTGTTTTCTTAAATAATATTGTTTTGCTATCATCTTGAACCGTCTCTTTTTCTTCCGGTGTATTGGTAAAAACCAAATAATCATTTGGTGCGGTAATTTCCAGTTGGTAGGTAAATTTAAAATTGGGTTCATCGAAACAGGGAAAAAATTGCCGGGCATGGATGGGTTCCATATGGGTGTAAATATAGTTAAGGCTGTCTTTTGTGTACTTGATGATACCTTGCCCCTTTTTATCGTATTGTCCATTGAAGCTGAATAATAATTTGTACTTTCCGGCACCCAGTTCATCTTTGGAGATTATTTTTAAAAATCCATAGTCCTGAAATTCGTATTCTATGGAAACCGATTTTTTCTTCTGCTGTAATTCAATTTCAGTGATTTCAAACTCTTTTCCATGAAGCCTGAAGGAGGTCAGATTTTCACTGATTTCCAATTCTATTGATGTATGACCGCTGTAATCCTCTTTATCCGGATCAAGATTCAGATGGATAAGTTGGTAAACCGGTTCAACTTTGTGGTTTAAACGGTAGGGATCGTCGGTTTGAGAATAAAGGAGAGAAGAAAAAAGAAATAAAATGATAAATATTTGTTGTCGTTTCATACTACATCTCCATGAGAAAAAATGGATCCCGCATCAAGTGCGGGATGACAACACTCATTTAAATTCTAAACAAAATGTGCTCTATGCAAAAGATTACGTCTAAAACAACCCCCTGACCCCCTTGCTGAGGCTGTTGCAAATTAAAAAATTTTGAGGTTTAAAACGCGCAAATTGTCATTCCCGCCCCGTATCAAGTGCGGGGTAAACTCCATCGGGAATCCATACCCAAATTTGTCATCCCCGCGAAAGCGGGGATCTATGGATCCCTGCTGAAGTTTAT
>JADFUQ010000512.1 GCA_015222065.1 Bacteroidota bacterium | reverse complement strand
TATATTTTAAAAAGGATATCAATATGGGAAAGCAAATTCTTAACGAAGATGAATTCATAGCAATCTGCAATCAGGAATTGCAAAAACACCTTGATTATGAGGAGGGAATAGAAATTATTGGTGTACCTGAAGGATATTTTGGTTCGGATTTAAGCGGATACAATTGGAAAGGCCCTGAATTTATGTTTGGTATAGTCTCACAGGTGGTACAGGCGGTCAAAGAAAAATACGAGTTACATGTAACTCAAAATAAATAGCATAACATAATCATTTGATATATCAAAAATGGTATAGCGATCTATCAGATATGAACGATATTCTTTACAAATATAGAAAGTATAGTGCGAATTCATTATCGTCGCTCATTATAATTTTAATCAAAAGAATTCCTGGTATCCAAAAACAACTCCTGATAATCTTGAAAAAGAGAAGATAACATACTAAACTATTACCAAAAGTTCGCCAGGAGGTAAAAAAACGTGCCGAGATTATTTTGTTATGTTTTATCCATCATTCTGCTTATTCCTTTACTTTCTGACGCTAAAACGATCGATGTCCAAATCAAAGGGATCGATGATGGTGTAAAGACATCAAAGCAGCAGGATTATAAAGAAGCTGTTCTTTTTGCCAAGCGTGAGGCCATTGAAAGGGCAGGGATAAAAATTAAATCGATTACAACAGTGAAAGATTTGATGGTTGAATCAGATTACATTGAAACTCAGGCTGAAGCGGTATTACTTGCCGGATACACTATAGTGGATATGGGTTATTCCGCTGATGGGACATATCAAGTTGTTCTTGTTGGAAAAGTTAAAGCGAAACAGAACCTTTTAAATGGTTTTGTTATTAAGGATCTTTGTCTTGATACATTAGCGTGGGGGATGTCAGTAAATGAAGTGAAGTCAAAGATGGATAGACACGTTGACTTTACTAAGAAAAAAGGCATGATGGCAGAATTAAATGTATTAAATTGGGTTTTAAATCCTGAAATAAATTGGGATTCTACCGAAGGTTTAAAAAAACGTGCTGAGGAATTTTTAGCAAAAGGAAAGGAGGCGCAAATAGTTTATAAAACCTCCGATCCTCTACCAGCTAATTTTTATTGGATAACAAAAACATTTGAATTGCATTTTTTGAATAATTCTTTGCAAAAGATTGTTGAAAATTTGTCTATTGAAATCGAAGATAAAAAATTCGAGAAATCATGGTTCGCATATTATTGTGGGACAAAAAAGGAGCAGATTTTTTACGAATATGATGAATGTTTAAAGAGATTTAAGCTTAAATATGGTCCGCCCGCTTACCAAGAGTCATACGAAGCAGGTTGGACAACAAAGCAATACATAGTTACGCTTTCAAAAATTGAAAATTGTATAGGCAAAAAGGCGGGGCGAGTTAACATTATTTATAAACCCCAAGAAAAGATATGATTAATTTCATTTTATAAGGCCCCTGAAATAGAGAGGTGGTTCAGCTTTTATTCAGATATGGACAGAAGAATATGGCATCACCCATTAAAGTGTAAGAAATGGTTAAAGAATCGTTCAGACGGTAGAGCAGGTCATGACGATAGTTGAGAGGATTCGCAGATATAAATATCTCCCTTTTGACGAAGGGTCGCTTCGGATAATAACAGACGGAACAATCAAATTCACTTCGCCAAGCAAGCTAAATGATCCCTTTGACTGCGCACCTGACGTTGAAACGCATAATATAGCAGAGTATCTGAATGCACGCCCTGATCTGTTGGAAAGGGCAGGAAATATATTGAAACTGTCTCTAG
>JADFUQ010000511.1 GCA_015222065.1 Bacteroidota bacterium | reverse complement strand
TCCCGTTGGAGAATTCCACCATCTCAATTACAGCATGCAGTAAATATTTATTGCCGTTTACTGCTTCTCGGCACACGTATGAAAAGTTGCTGACTTCGAAGCTCATCAGTATCAAGTGATGACAACCTTGAAACGGGCTACAAAGATTGAATTTACTACTATTTCAGCAATTTTTTATACACATTGTTAGGTTTTCGTGGTTTTTATTCAATAGTTATGTCTTTAATTACATCTAATTGACCGAGCCAAATTTTACCATTATTTTGTTGAATGTCCTCTTTGTTAACATGACCAAGTCCTGGAAATACAAAAGTAGCTTTATATTCACCGGGCGTTACATTCTCAAAGCTGTCATATGTTAATGTAATTATTTTAGTCTCATTACTCTTTATTACTGACAACCATTCTATCTTCCATGTATCCCATGGCTCCGGATGAATTGCCTCAATTTTATGAGTAAATGTTTTTTTATTAAAAAAATCCCTTAATAATAATCCATTTGTAAAATAATGAAATAAATTAATTCCCATTTTATCTGGGTCTAAGTAATAATAATCAAAAGAATCATTATTGCTTAATTGCAATTCAATTCCCACATTATTGGGGGATGAATATTGAACTGAATTTATTTCACAGCTTAATCCAGAATGAAATTGGTTGTATTTTTTCAAAGTTTCAACTATTCTTTCATCTTCCCGGGGATCAGGCAAGGAATTACCTAATGAGTCAATTATTTGAATAAATACAATTGGAATGATATAATCTCCATAAAATGAAGGTTGAGTGTGTATTACTGGTTCAAATGGCCAAAATGAGGAAGCCCTTGGCAGTGTTGATCCTGAATATATTTCAACTCCATCAGCATAAACTGTAAAACTACCTATCTCTTCTATGTCATTAGCAAATGATTTATTATTTTTCATATAAATCAAATGCGATGAATAATCATAATATTCAAAATCGTTGTGACTTAAAACAACCTTGTTATTAGACACTATACAGAATCCATCCAACGAATCAGTTTTGTTTTTCTCACAACTGATGGTTAGAAAAACGATAAAAAGTAAAAATGAATTTATTATTCTCATATCAGGTTTTATTAATAGATTTATTTTCCTTGTAAATGGTTGCTCATTACCATGAAACCTAACGTTTTGAATAAACGCCTGTTTTAATGGCGTTTATTTTGTGTTGTACGATGTTGAGTTCAAACATTTATAGAATTGAAGAAAAATTTCAACTATCTCTTTGTCAGTTCTTTTATCATTTTCAATTACTAAATCAAATGGAAGATCCACAGAAAAGGCTTTTCGATTTATTTCTTCTACTCTATTGTCAGAAACGGGAATATGAATAGTCTGATCTCGCGATATCGTTCGGTTTAGGCACAGATCTAGTGGCGCAGATATTTTAACTAGCTTTATGTTGTATTTTTTCCTGAGTCGAGCGAGGAAATTGTGAAATTCTTCATGTGCTGCTGTTGATTCGATAATGATTCTATCTGTCTTTTTCAATTTTTCATCTAATTCTTGCTCAACAAGAGAAAAGCCTTTTTGTATATATGCATCAGAAAATTGTTCTTTTACTAATTTAAGCCAAACGTCTTCCACACGAAAAAATTTAATACCAAGTTGACGTTTAATAAGCGAGCCAATGTGTGTTTTACCACTGCCTTTTGGTCCAATTAAAATGAATATTATTTTATTGCTCATAATTGTATGAACTCAATTTCGTACAACGAATGGCGCTAAAATTTAGTTGCCGTTTTATTTGCAGTTGTCTTTCCATTTACTAACATATTTAAATAAAGGCAATTAACTTTCAAAC
>JADFUQ010000510.1 GCA_015222065.1 Bacteroidota bacterium | reverse complement strand
TACAGGCCTTCTCTTTTTTTCAGGGAAGACTGGAAAGAGATACCTCCCGGTATTCCGGTTACTCAGGAGCATGTCAAAAATGAAAACCTGATTTTAAGTTTGTATGGTCCCGGACGTGACAGTATAAAAAAGAGTAATCATGATTTTCCTGTTGACGATCCGTATTACATTTGGTCGGGAATAAGCCCGGGCAATTGGGCTGTAACACTAAAACATAATGAATCATATGTTGATTTGACCGGATATGCGAAAATTAAATGGAGATCAAAACAACAAGGATTCCGGGAATTACACGTGATTCTGAAACTGGCTGACGGTACCTGGCTAATCAGTGATCAGTGTGACGGTCAGTCAAAAGACTGGCGTATTTATGAATTTAATATTATGGATATAAATTGGTATTCATTAAATATAGAAAGGATTTCTGAAGAAAAACCTGTTGAAAATCCTGACCTGTCGCGGGTGGAAGAAATTGGATTTACCGATTTGATGACCGGAGGAATGAGTACTGCCTGTTCACGCCTGGATTGGATTGAAGTGTACGGGAAACCTGTAAAATGAAATAATCATGGCTCGAAAAGTAGCTTTAGTAACCGGCGGTACCAGGGGAATAGGATTTGGTATCGCGAAGTGCCTGGCAAAAGAAGGGTTCGATTTGGCACTTAATGGTGTCAGGGATAAATCACTATTGGAGGCTCCTATAAGGGAATTGGGTAATTTTGGTGCCGAAGTGATCTATTGCCGGGGAGATATCGCTTCGTCAAAGGAAAGAGTCTCTATTTTAAATGAAATCAAATCATACTTTGGTCGCTTAAACGTGTTGGTCAACAATGCCGGGGTGGCACCAAGGGAGCGAAAGGATATTCTTGAATCTACGGAGGAGGATTTTGAGTTTGTAATAAAAACCAATCTGCAGGGGACTTATTTCCTGTCGCAGGCTGCATCGAATTGGATGATTGAACAAAAAAAGTCAGATCCCGGCTTTCAGGCCTGCATTATTAATATCTCTTCAATTTCTGCTATAGTGGCTTCTGTAAACCGTGGAGAGTATTGCATCGCGAAAGCAGGAATAAGCATGTGTACTCAATTGTTCGCGGTTAGACTTGGGGAATTCGATATTCCCGTTTTCGAGATACGTCCAGGTGTAATTGCCACCGATATGACCGCGGGGGTTAAAGATAAGTATGACAAGTTAATTGAAGAAGATCTCTGTGTTCAGAAGAGATGGGGAATTCCCAACGACGTTGGCCTGGCAGTGGCAGCGCTGGTACGAGGTGATTTTCCTTATTCCACAGGACAGGTTATTATGGCAGATGGCGGGTTGACTATTCCGAGGCTATAAGGACAAACTATAATCTGGCCTCTGTTTTTTGTTCTACAGAGCGATAAAACGCCTCAACCACTTTTAAGACATCTGCTCCTTCTGCGCCTGTAATGGGCGCTTCTTTTTTGTGGAGAATAGATTTGGCAACATCATTGAGATAGTCCAGTCCCATAATACCTGAATATCCTTTTACAGGTTTCATTTCGTAGGTACGATGTTGTATAGGTGCTGACTTGAAAGAGTCACAATCGCTGCAAATAAATAACTCATCGCGTTCTCCTTCATAAGCAGGCGCCCATGAAATAACACCCTTAGTACCTCGTATTCCAATATAGAGATCGCGTCCGTAAGGAAAAGATTCAGGGACAGTGTAACTTATGTCCAGGTTCAGAACAGCGCCGTTTTTGAATGTTGCAACAGCAAAAGAGTTATCTTCAATGTTATAGGTTTGATTGATCCTGACGTTCTTTCCAATAATACTACTAATTTTTTCTCCCAGTAGCCAGCTAAATAAATCAACCCAGTGTACTCCCAGATTATACATGGGTCCACCGCCACTTTTTTTCACATCGAGCATCCATTCTGAAAAACCTTCGATATAGCGATCCAGACGACCGGCTGCACAACGTCCCTGACATCCGATGATCTGCCCCAACACACCGTTTTCAATTAGTTTTTTGATATCTTTTACAACAGGATGATAACGCCAAACGTATGGCGTTGTAATTAAAACACCTTTTTCTTCGGCAGCTCTGACAATTTTTTCAGCGGACTTGCTATCAACGGTCATCGGCTTTTCAATTAGTACGTGAATACCTTTACCGATAGCAGCCAATGCCGCATCCGGACAGTCTATATGTGGCAGGAATATGGCAGCCAGGTCAATATTCTCTTTGCTGAAAAGTTCCTGCCAATTAGAATATGCTTTTAAATTAAAATCCTGGGCAAATTGGTTACGTAGTGATTTATCCTCTTCTGCAACAGCGATGACTTTCATTTCCTTTACTGCATCGAAGTGAAGCATGTAACTCCGCGGATGCAGATGACGGAGTCCGATAATAGCAACGTTTATTGATTTCATAAGGCTATTTTGTAAGATACTGTTTTTTTTAGCGGGATTTCATGTTTTTGTCTGCCTTACCCGAATTCGGGGCCGCATATTAAATATTGTCTGTTTAAAATTCCCGGATAAGGATTATCCTTATAATACATTCTTATAAAGGGCCGTTTATTGATAAACCCGATGGAATTTAACCAATCAGACAAATCTTTCTTATCCTCTATAATATCCATAACAACAGGCTTATCTGTAAGGCTTTTCAGTGCTTCGGCAATAAGGATTTTAGCGTCATTTGTAGTCAATGCCGATACCGGTCCTATTTGATTGAATCTGGTTCCGTCCCTTCCTAATGCATAACCGGTAATTTGATTATTTCTTTTAAGCAACCAGGCTTTATCAGGATAGTTTTCAAGTAAAAAATTTATAAGAGATGTCCTTTCGACGCCAAAGATAAGCTTGTCGAATTTTACTATTTCCGGAATATCCTTTGCCTGAACTGGTTCAGGGGATATTTTATATTTATCGGTAAATGAATTTTTCTGAGAAGAATTTGTAAAACGACAGATTGAATATTCATTTACGAACCCCATTTTCTTATAAACGGGCAAACCGGCAGCTGTAGCGTCAAGCTTAATTGATTTGCACTGTTCCAATTTCTTCATTAAATCGGTAAGCAGTAACTTACTAACCCCTTGTCCGCGATAGTTTCTGTCAACCAGTACCATTCCAATCCAGGCTACTTTATCTGAATAATTAATGGCGGTTGCTGTTCCAATGACTTTTTGTTGGTATTCAGCAACCAGGCATGTATTATGAGGGTTTTTAATTAACAGTTCCCAATCCTTTTCTGTTTGGTTCCAACCTTCCTCATTTTTTAAGTGCATAACAACTTCAATGTCATTGCAATGCATTGATCTTAATGTAACGGGGCTAATATTTTCCATCCCTCACTTCATAATGAGTTGGTTTGCCTAATAATTCTTTTTCATTTTTTATCCAGTCAGCAATCCAGAAAATTATTTGTTCCAGTTGTACTTGCGGACGACCGAATAATTTGTATGATAGATTGGCATTACTTAGAAGAGCTGTTTCCGTTTCCTTCTTTTCAAACTTTGGTTCAATATTAAAATATTCACCAAATTGTTGGGCTACCCGACGAACAGAAGCAGTTTCCGGACCGGTAATATTTATTATTTTGGCAGGACTTTCACAATGTCCCAAAGCCTGAAGAACCATAGCATTTACATCGCCCTGCCAGATTACATTGAAATAACCCATGGATAGATCAATAACAATATTATTCTTTACTTTCAAAGCGATATCAACCAAAACACCGTAGCGCATTTCAACCGAATAATTTAATCGGATCAGTGTTATGGGTGTTTTGTGTTTTATGCTTCCATATTCAAACATTCTCTCTCTTCCGAGACACGATTGTGCATATTCTCCAACCGAAACCGGTTTATCTGTTTCCAGCGATCCGCCTGATTGCAGAGGAACGAGTGGATATACGCAGCCCGTGGAAAAAGCAACGATCCTTGATTTCTGAAAGTGTTCGGCTACCAATGCAGGCAAATAAGTATTTATTGCCCAGGTAAGTGACAGATTATCTTCAGAACCAAATTTCATACCTGCCAAAAAGATAACATTTTTTGGTGTAGGCAAGCTATTAATGAAATCGGTATTAAGCAAATCACCATGGATTGCTTTTATACCGTAACTCTCAATACCTTTCCTTTGTTCTTCAGAGTCGAAAAGAGCTACTCCAAAAATTTGTTTCTGAATACCTGCCTTTTTACATGCTCTTATTGTCATACGGGCTAATGAAGGGCCTATCTTACCGGAAATACCAAGAAACATGATATCACCATCCAGGCGTGAAAACAGTTCAATAACTTCAGGTGTCGGTTTAGACAGAATTTCATCTAGCTGTTCTGTGTTTGAAATTTTTTCAGGATATTTAGTCATTTGTTATGGGTTATAAGTTTGTATTGGAATTTTAATGGTTTGATAAAGGCTAATTTCATTACATTTTGCATTTTTATGTAGTCTGCCGACTGCCGACTGTGGACTGTTGACTACTAACTAATTATTTATGAAACTTGAAAATTAAGGTTTTTTTTTAAATCAATTTATGAAACTATGTTCTTAAATAGCACTAATAGATGTAATCAGTTTGTGGTACATGTAGAAAACCAAAATACAGATTAAGACAAATCCAAAAACGGCAATTATGTTCTGACCTGTTTTATTACGATACTTACCCATTATCTTCTTGTTGTTCAGTACTAAGAATAGTCCTGTAGCAATTAACGGAACGGCAAATATGGAAGATGCCTGGGCCATAATTAAGGCATAGATAATATTACCGCGGAAAAAAACAGCGATTACCATGCCTAAAAGCAGAATGATCGAAGTAAATATTCTGGGCATCTTTTCATTCATTGACCGGCCTAATCCAAGACCATCAGCCAGTAAGCCTCCACCCATAATAGAATTTACCATCAAAGATGAGAAAGCTGCTGCGCAAAGTCCGACACTAAATATGATTTTTGTATAACTACCGAATAATGCTTCTAATTGCAGAGCCATGTCAGCCGCAGAGTTTACAACGATTCCTTTAGGATGCAGAGCTGCTGCTGAAGTTAATATTATTAGAGAAGAGATAAGAGAAAGCAAAATAATACCCATATAAGTATCATTTAGGCTTTTTTTCATATTTACCAGTTTCCATTTTTTATCCTGTACCAAATATGACTGGTATATTGCACAATGAAGGACAAAAGTTGTTGCAACCAGAGCGGCTATTACGTCAAATTGTTGAATCGAAACAGAAAGAGG
>JADFUQ010000509.1 GCA_015222065.1 Bacteroidota bacterium | reverse complement strand
AAGAGATCATTCTATTTTAAGGACAAACCACGCAAGTTAAACAGAACAGAAATTGTTGATATCATCAATCGATTTGGCAATTCAGCCTTGTATTCTAAAAATGCCGGTTTTGACGGGGTCCAGCTCCATGCAGCACATGGCTATCTGATCCACCAGTTTCTTCTATCAAACATTAACAACAGAAAAGACGAATACGGAATCAACCCGGAAACAGGTATAGGGACAAAATTCCTGGAAGAAATCATCTACAATGTACGTGACAAATGCGGACTGAATTTCCCTGTTTTAGTCAAGATCAGCGGTGGAGTTGACTATAAAAATTCCTTTTCTGAAAAGCAATTCATTCATTTGATCCGGTTTTTTGAACAACTAAAAGTGGATGGCATTGAAATAAGTTACGGAACTATGGATTATGCCCTCAACATTTTCAGGGGAGATTTGCCACTTGACCTTATTCTCACACAAAACCCTATATACAAAACAAAGAACAAGTTGAAAAAAAGATTTTGGAAAATCTTCGTGCTACCTGTAATTAAAGCAAAACTAAAACCCTTCAGCCTGATGTATAACCTGGATTATGCTGCTATCGCAAAACAAGTGACGGATATTCCGGTCATTTCAGTAGGCGGGTTCAGAAGTTATGAAGAAATAGATTATGCCATCAGAAATAGAAAAACAGACTTTGTTAGTCTGTGCAGACCCCTGATCTGCGAACCAGACTTTGTACGAAAAATCAAAGAGGATCACTGTTACCTATCTCAATGCACAACCTGTAATTATTGTGCTATTATGTGTGACACAAAAAATTATACGAAATGCTATCAAAAACAAAAAAATGGAATTAGATCAAAAAATCATCTCGATTATCAGAGAAAATATTGAGTGGAAGGGTGAAATCGGATTAAATGATCACCTGATCAATGACCTCCACACCGATTCCTTTGATATGCTCATGATTATTTCTGCTCTTGAAGATGAATTTTCAATCCAAATTGAAGAAGATGAGATCAGAAAGATTCATTATGTGTCGGATATCGTGACAAGACTACAGTCTTTATTTCATATTTAAAATTGATTTTCAATGGACTACAGAACATTTTATAAAAGTTTAAAGCTTGATTTTGAATTGATCCAAAAATCGGGATTCAATCCATATTATCCTGCAATTCAATCAGGTCTTGGAGATCCAATATTAATTGAAGGAAAGGAATTCATCAACCTGGCCTCAAACAATTATCTGGGGTTGGCGTACGATGAGCGTGTAGTTGAAGCTTCCGTCTCTGTGCTTCGGAAATATGGAGCATCCATGTGTGCTACACCGGTTGCATCGGGATATCCAGACTTTTACACACAGGTTGAGAAAAAGCTTTCCAAATTCCTGGATCTTGAAGCAACCATTATTTATCCATCATGCTATCAGGCCAATAATGGAATTTTTTCTGCCCTGGTGCAAAAGGAAGATATGGTTCTTATCGATCATTATGCCCACTCATCACTCATTGAGGGAATTCGTAGTGTAGGCTGTAAAATCAGACCTTTCCTGCATAATAATATGAACAGTCTGGAGAAGATCCTGCAAAGGTCAACCAACAAAAGGCAGGTTTTTGTGGTAACTGAGTCGGTATTTTCAACAGAAGGCGCGATCGCTCCTTTTAAGCAAATCGTTGATCTTTGCGATAAGTATCATGCAATCCCTGTTATTGATGATTCACATGGAATAGGTGTTTTGGGAAATCATGGAAAAGGAATTTTGGAACACGAAGGGATTAAAGACTACCAGGGAATATATACAGCTTCACTCGGAAAAGCCCTGGCAAATATGGGCGGGGTAGTAGGCGGCCCGAAAATACTCATTGACTATCTGAAGTATTACAGCTCCCACCTTGTATATTCCACGTCCATTCCTCCTTCAGTCCTTGGAGGCATAGACAAAGTGTTAGATATCATCAAGGATGAATTTTCAGCCCGGAGTAAAAAAATGTGGGAATACAAGCATAGAATAAGTAAAGCCCTGAGGAAGTATGGCTTTCAGATAACAGAAAGCACAACCCCGATCTCATCGATTGTAGTAGGACCATCTCTGGAAACCATCTTAATCTCTAAAAAATTGTATGAAAACCGTATTTTATCAACACCCTTCGTCTATCCCTCGGTTCCTCCAAATGGAGGTAAGGTCAGATTGATAGCTGGTGCGAACCTGAAAGAGGAGAGTATCAACCACGCAGTACAAATATTTGAAACCATGCAAATTAAAGCATGAAATGAAGTGCTTTTTGATCATGAATCCTAAGTCACAGGGTGGTAAAAGCAAAAAAAGATTCCACCACATTTGGAAATTGCTCGACCATGGAGGCATTAAATATCGTTATGAAACAACGCAATCACTGGACCATGCCAGGCAGCTTTCACAGTTCGCTAATAAACAAAGCTATGATTTGATAGTGGCAATTGGAGGAGATGGAACCATCAATTCAGTCCTGAATGGTTTTTTTGATGACAAGGGAAATAAAATATCTGATTCCAGAATGGGAGTAATTTATACAGGTACCAGCCCTGATTTCTGCAAAAGTTACAACATCCCCCTGAACCTGGATGAGGCTGTTGATACCCTGATCGCTCAAAGATACAGAAAAATCAAGGTAGGAAAAGTAACTTTTTTGAAAGAAAACATGAAAATGCTTAACAACTATGGATTAGAAAAGGCTGGAGCACCTACTGTAGGCTACTTCGTATGCTGTGCCAATATTGGCTTGGGAGCTACACTTGCCAGACGCGCTAATAGCGGTATACGAAAATATGCAGGTGATTTCCTGGGTACGTTTTTATCACTCATTAGCACAGTTGCATCCTATCGGGCAAATAACTTCACCATTGTGAAAAATGAAAGAAAAACTATTGTTGAGAACCTTTACAACATATCCATTGGCCGAACCAGGCATATCGCATCCGGGATAAAACTAAATACCAGACTTGATGATGACGATGATCGCTTTTATTGTTTGACTGTGACTAACCTGAACTGGATGAATTTCCCCAAATCGGTAAAGAAAGTATATAGTGGCAAATCGTTTAAAAACAACCATATTATATCGCTTGATTATTGCAACAAGCTGGAAATTTATGGCAATTTTCTTAACCCTGAAATTGAATATGACGGTGATCCTGCCGGGTATCTTCCATGCAGGATTGAATTAGCAAATGATACCCTTGAACTGGTCGTAAAAAAATAACCTAATAATCCACCCACTGACTCTGCCAGGCCATTCAGACCCTGGCAGTTCCACCTTCGCTCGCCGAATCCGCCTTGGCGGAGTAGGTGAGCTTCGCTTTTTTATGTGAACAACAGAAAAAAATGATATTTTTAAATCAACTTTTACCAGTAAATTAGATTTTGTGGGCAAAGTTTATTTTCGAGAATTAAATAATACCTTTGAATCAAATTTAATACTGAAAGAACAAACTGATGAACTCAACAAAAGTTATCTTAATACCGGTCCTTCTCTTTATTATCATATTAAGTTGCTCCAGGAAAAAGACAAATAATGCTGAAAAAGCTAATATAAAAGAAAGTGTAGTCGAATCGCCTATATCGATTCCTGCTTATATGGATGCTGCATTTAACGGGAATTCAGACAAGGTAAAAGAGTTTATAGCGGGAGGTTTGGTTGTTGATACAACTGACAAAAATGGAAGTACAGCAATGATGCTGGCTGCTTATAACGGCCATACGGAAGTTGTTAAATACTTACTCCGGAAAGGGGCTGATGTGAATCATCACGACAGTAATGACAGGACTGCATTAATGTATGCATCAAGTGGTCCGGCAAACGAGACAGTAAAACTATTACTTGAGGCAGGTGCAGAAGTAAATGTAACAGATAATATCGAGGGATTTACTGCAATAATGTTTGCAGCTGCCGAGGGACAAACAGAAGTTTTTAAAACCCTAAAAGCCGCAGGCGCTGATATCTATATTAAAGATAAAGATGGAGAAACAGCACGCGATTTTGCCAGTAATAACTGTCATTCCGCAATTTTGAAACTTATTGATAACCGCTAAATTAAATCACTCCCAGACCTAACCAGTATTATCCGTAGGTTATTCCTTGCCAGGGTACGCAGGCTGTATCCATTTTTCTGCAGGTGAGTATTTACTTTCAGCAGCCCAGAGGATGCCTCTTTTTGTAATTTCTAACGCTTCCGGGACATTGAAATCAACTGCCTGGTGACCAATGGAGTTATAGAACACTCGTCCTTTACCATACATTTTTTTCCAGACAACAGGTATCACACATCCATCAATCCAGTCAGCATGGTTTGCATTATAGGTTGTTGTGGCAAGCACTTTTACGTTAGGATCGACATGCATATAATACTGCTCAGAGTGCATTTTAAAATCGGAAATACCCTTAGTAACAGGATCTTCATGATCTACAATATTCACTTCATAATCGATAACTCCACCGGGATGTGCCACCCACTGCCCGCCAACCATAAACTGGTATTCTGTATTCTTGCGAAATGAATCTGCCAGTCCGCCATGCCAGCCGGCTAATCCAACTCCACCACGGACGGCATTAAGCAGTGCCTTTTCCTGTTCCTTTGTAATGGTACCCATGGTCCATACCTGAACTATCAGATCCACCGAATTCATAAGGTCTTCGTCAAGGTAAGCATCAAGTGTATCTGAGACAGTGACCTTTGCTCCCTGCTCTCTTACCCATGGTGCGAATATATCAATACACTTCTTAGGGTCATGACCCATCCAGCCACCCCACACCATTAACACTGATTTATCCTTAAGTGAGAATAATTTTGGATTATTTACTATTAGCTGAGAAAAGGCTCTGGTGGAAATAATAGCACCGGCACTTGTTAATACAATCTTTTCAAGAAATGTTCTTCTGCTTAATGAATGTTGATCCATTTT
>JADFUQ010000508.1 GCA_015222065.1 Bacteroidota bacterium | reverse complement strand
AATTACCTGCCATTCTGTCCCGGTAAGATTAAATAGCAGGATTTTTTATCTTTGGCCCGGCTATTGCAGAATAAAAAATTCAAAACAGATAAATAGAAATGTATAATTTTGGATCTTCAGGAATTAGAAATACACCACCGGTAGTAAAAAACATTATACTACTGAATGTAATCCTCTTATTGATGGATTTTGTGGTAAAATCTACTTTCGGGGTAAACCTGACACAGGTACTCGGGCTCTATTATTTTGAATCGGAAAACTTCAAACCTTTCCAGTATATTACCCATATGTTCATGCACGGTGGTTTAACACATTTGTTTTTCAATATGTTTGCTTTATGGATGTTTGGTCGTATCCTTGAGGGAGTGTGGGGCTCAAAACGTTTTTTTATTTATTATTTTGTTACCGGTCTTGGAGCTGCGGCTCTGCATACTTTTGTTCATTGGATAGAGATCTCTTCTTTGAAAGCACAAATGACTCCGGAACAAATTCAGACTGTTTACCAGCAGGGTGCCCTGGCTTTTGAACAGGGGAAGAATTTTATTAACCCTTTACTGGGGAAAATGAATTTAGTATTAAACACTCCTACTGTTGGAGCTTCCGGTGCTGTGTTTGGTATATTGCTGGGTTTTGGTATGTTATTCCCTAATACACGTTTGATGTTACTATTTCCTCCAATCCCTATCAAAGCAAAATATTTTGTTATTGGATACGGAGTCCTTGAAATATACCTTGCATTTTCACAACCCGGTAGCAATATTGCTCATTTCGCCCATATTGGCGGTATGTTATTCGGGTTTATCCTGATTAAGTTCTGGAATAAAAACAAGAAGACTTTTTACTAAATACAATTTGGGAAGGATGAATAGTATAGTAGATGGGTTTAAGGATTCGTTCAGGCAGGGAAGTATACTTACAAAATTTATTTACCTGAATATCGGGGTTTTTCTAGTAGTGAAAATTGTGCAAATCTTTTTCTATCTGTTTAACTCTCCGGACAATACCATGAATTTTCTAAGATGGCTGGCTGTTTCGGCTGATTTATCAGAGCTGATCAGGAAGCCGTGGACTGTTGTTACATATATGTTTTTGCACGAGAATTTCATTCATATTTTATTCAACATGCTTTGGTTTTATTGGTTTGGAAAGATATTTCTGGAATATTTTGAACAAAAAAAACTAGCTGGTGTTTATATTTTAGGAGGTCTGGCAGGTGCTGTTTTATATATATTGTCATTCAATGTTTTCCCTGTATTTGGATCAGTATTACATAACTCACTGGCGCTGGGTGCTTCAGCCTCAGTAATGGCTATAGTTATTGCAGTTTCTTTCTATGTGCCTGATCATACCGTTTATATGATGTTTTTCGGGAAGGTTAAGATAAAATATCTTGCTATCGGAGTTTTTCTGTTAACCTCTGTGTTTGATTTTTCAACTAATACCGGTGGAAAAATTGCACATATCGGGGGGGCTTTGCTTGGATTCCTGTTTATTTATAAATTCAGGAAAGGCAAAGATATAACACGGGGAATCAACCGGTTGATAGACAACATTGTTTCTTTTTTCAAACCGAGACAAAAAATGAAAGTAACATATAAACGCCCAAAAACGGATATAGAATTTAACCGCCAAAAAGCTGAAAAACAAAAAGATGTTGACAGGATTCTTGATAAAATATCAAAAGGTGGTTATGAAAGTCTTACTAAGAAAGAGAAAGAGATACTTTTTAAAATGGGGAAAAGGAAATGAATAGGTGTCAAAGGGAATAGAGGGGATAGAGGGAATAAAGGGAATAGAGGGAATAATGGAAAAATGGAATAATGGGAAGAGTGAAGAATGTGATGTGAAAAAGTATTTTTCTGTGAATTGATTCTTATCTTCGTAATAACATAAACCAATTATCTCTGATATTTGAAGAAGATACTTTATAGGATACTATTGTTTGTAAATTTGGTTTTTGCTGCCGGTTTATTGCTGTCATACATATCGGTATATGTGAATCCTTCTCTGTTCTGGCCTGCAGCTTTTTTTGGCCTTGTATATCCTTTTTTGCTGTTAGCTAATGTTTTGTTCATGATACTGTGGCTTGTGAAGCTGAAAAAGGAATTATTGATCTCTTTGATCATTATTATGATAGGATGGGGGTATATAAAACGGGTAGTGAGTTTTCATGGAAATAGTTTGGATAAAGAAACCAGGGAGACCATAATTGACGCAGAAGGGAGTGATATTGAGAATAAAAACAGTATTAACCTTTTATCCTATAATGTCAGGTTATTCAATATTTTCAATCAATCAAAAGATGAAAATGCAGGTGAAAGAATACTTGAACTGATTTCGGGTATGAAGCCTGATTTATGTTGTTTGCAGGAGTTGTATATTGATAACAAAAGAGGGATCTCTTTAGAAGAATTGAAAAAGAACCTTTCATCAACACCTTATTCAAATATAGCCTGGGCTAACAGGGTTGGTAAAAAGGGGTATTATGGAATAGCCACCTTTAGTAAATTCCCCATGGTCAATAAAGGAGTTATAAGGTATCCGAATTCAAAGAATATTTCAATTTATTCTGACATTGTTATTGATGAAGATACCCTGCGTATCTATAATAACCATTTACAATCGGTAAGGTTTAACAGACGGAATTTTAATTTTCTGGTGAACTTAGACCTTCAATCGGAGGAAGAAACAATCCTTGAACTGCGGGATATTTCCTCAAGGTTAAAGAACGCGTACATAAAAAGGGCAGAACAAGCTGATATCCTGTCAGAACACATCCAAAATTCGCCCTATCATGTAATTGTATGTGGCGATTTTAATGATACCCCGGTTTCGTATTCATACCGGAAAATAAAAGGAGATCTTAATGATGCTTTTACCGTATCCGGGAGAGGTTTAGGAAATACCTACTCAGGTACATTTCCAAAAGTAAGAATAGACTACATTTTTTACAGCGATGAATTTTCGGTTTTTAATTTCCAGACAACAAAAGTGAAATATTCTGATCATTATCCTGTTAGTTGCTCCCTTCGTTTCCATCAATAAAATTTCGTAAAAGAATAACGTTATTAATAAGCTCTGTTCTAATTCGTGTATCTTAAACCAAACTAACTAATATTTCGTCCCTAACGGGACTTAGAATACTGATT
>JADFUQ010000507.1 GCA_015222065.1 Bacteroidota bacterium | reverse complement strand
CCGTTTTTACCGATGCTCCGAGTCACGGACGTCATATTGTTGAGGTTCTGAAACATGGTAAACATTGTATGGTTGCAGTCCCCCTGTCCATGACGCTTGAAGATATTGAGAAAGTTAAAGAATGGAAAGAAAAAACGGGTCTGAAGGTAATGATGGCTGAAACAAGTATGTACCGTTCTGACTTGTTTAATGCAAAGATCATTTATGAAAAAGGGATGTTTGGAAAAATTGTATACTCCGAAGGAGAATATTATCACCCACATGTGAATACGGCCTGGGGATATAATGAATGGAGGAATGCACTGCCTCCGATGCTATATCCCACACATGCAACTGCTTATTATGTCGGTGTTACCGGAAAGCGATTAATAAGTGTCTCTTGTCTTGGCTTTCGTGGTGATGCCCCACGATATGAAAACAACATTTATAATAATCCGTTCTCCGATGAAACAGCCCTGTTTGAGACAAGTGAAGGGGGAATGTCAAGGATCAATATCTTTTGGGGTACAGAAGGGGCGCATGGAGAAACAGGACGTCTTTTCGGACAATTGGGTAAATTTGATAAGAATATTATGGTTGTAGGAGAAGGTATTGGTGCAACATATGAAGGTATTGGGGATAGAAAAACAATTGATTTTCCGGATAGTCGTCCTCCGTTGCCTTTGGATATGGGACGCGGCGGGCATGGCGGATCACATGGATATTTGACTAATGAATTTATTATGGCACTGATTGAAGATCGTGAACCTCTGATTGATGTTTATGAGGGAATTGCAATGACTGCTCCCGGAATCGTAGCTCATCAATCTGCGCTTAAGAATGGAGAACAGCTCACAATTCCCGATTTTGACAAAAAATAGACATATCTAAAAAATTTAAAACCAGGAACATCGTTTCAGTCGGCAGTCCACAGTCAACAGTCGGCAATCGACATAAAAAAGCAAAGTATAATGAAATAAGATATTTTCAAGTCATAAACAATAAAATTCAAATACAACAATAAAATGAACAACCTTAAAAAGATTTCTTTAGCGGTTTCTGTACTGATTCTGGCAGGATTTTCATATTCAAAAATTCCGGCCGGACATGTAAACAAATCACCGGATCAATCTCAACAGAGTGTTACCGGTGTTGAGGCTAATAGTGAAACATTCCAGAGACGGTGGTCTTATATTTCCGAAACTTCAGCGGTTATTTACTGGCAGTTGGAAGATATCAGCTTATCGGCCAATAGTTTTATTGAATATGGAAAAACAGAAAACCTGGGAAAGCAGACACAAATCACCAAAAAACCACGGTGGTCCCATTTTCATCAATTGAAAAATCTTGATCCTGAAACCACTTATTATTACAGGATGGTTATAGTTGACCCGGAGAATAATCAAAAAACTGAAAGTGAAATTATTAGGATAAATCTTAAAAACAAAAAGGAGGCTATCAGAATTCCGGAGGATATGTCTGGACCAACACCATATATTCTTGACAAACCGGATGCATATTACCTGCTGACAAGGGATATTACAGCAGATGGCACAGCTATTGAGATTTCAGGCAAAGGTGTCACTCTTGATCTGGATGGCCATACAATTACATTCGGGAATAACACATCTGAACAAGTTTATGGAGTGCGGTTTGTCTATTCGGGCGACCTTGTTTTATGTAACGGGCATATAGTTCAGGGTAAGAGGTCAAGAGGCTATAGTGCTGCCGTTACCAGTTTAGACCGTACTATGCCAACTGAAATATTCGGGATCAGTACAGATGTTCATCTTCCAAATGCTTTTCCGATATTTATGAATCATGCCAATAAAGTTAATATACATCATAACAATATTTACAGCAGGGTTACGGAAATTGAATGCCGTCATTACCCCGGAAATGCGTTAATACGGATTTATACCTATGGCGGTGACATTCATATCCATGATAATCTCGTTACCGAAGGTTGTCACTGGGGAATTAATGTCAGAATTGTTAGTCGTACCGCTAGAAATATAGAGATAGACCATAACGATATTCAACATCATCAGCAATACGTGAACGGTTATGCTCTCGCCCCTGGTCCCGGCGCGCTTGTTCACCATAATAAAGTTACATCTTCAGGAAGAGGCGTGCATCTTACAGGAGAAGGCACGCAGTTCTATAATAATTATATCGACACTAAAGGGCATCAACAATTAAGTGACTTACCTGCAAGAACCAGACCTTTTCACCACCGTCTTATCGAATTGCACGGAGTAAAGTTTGAAGGAAGGTCGGCAAAAAATTGCAAAATTTATAATAACTTCGTAAGGATCACCCAGTATCTGCCTGTTGATTCAGATGGCAAAGGAGCTCCGGAAGATAAAATGGACAATGGAGTGTATATTCGCTCTACGGCAACTTCTATTAATTCCGGTAAGCTTGTAGATTCAGAACAAAACTGGGAAAAAGACCGGTGGAGGTACTACTTTGTTAAGTATAATCCGGATCTTCCCCCGGCAAAAATTACAGGGAATGATGCTGTTACCCTCTATGGTAATTTCGGAGAAGCAAAACCGGGGGAATATACTATCTATATGAAATGGGAATATGTACCTCCAACGCCTCTTAATTTAGCTTGTTATGATCCGAACGGGATGAATGAGATCTACGATAATACCTTTATCGGAATAACACACTATAAGAAAGTCTGGCATGGTGATTACGGTGATACAGGTGACTGGGCTACTGCAATTATGTTAATTGCAATGGATAAGGGCCCGGCAGAGCCCGGTCAATATTCTGCCTACGTCCATGATAACCAATTTTTCAGTAATGATCTCTTTATTAATTCCGGTTATAATTACAAGGTTAATATGACTATAATGCTGAAAAACAATATATTTACACTTCTCAAGGAGCCCTTTGCCATTGAAAGAGACAACCGGATACTTGGTGCCGGTATCGGAGAAGCGTTTAAAAAAGAGATAAAAACCGGTAACAATGTATTTAAAGAGTAAATAGGAAGAAGTTATAAGTGAACTATGCTTCGACTGCGCTCAGCATAAAAAGTTGGGAAGAAAGTTATAACTTTAGGCACTTTAGACACTTTAGTCACTTCTTAAATCAATAATATGAAAACTGCATTAAAAATAGGTATTATATTACTACTGCTTCTTTCAGTACCGGGCTGCAAAAACAGGCAAAAGACGGCAACTGAAAATTTTAATAAGGAAGAATTTCCGAAAGAAATGGTTGAATTTGTTCCGTATGAAGCTAATCCGGTCTTTGAAGGAACAGGTCAGGATACATGGGACAAAAAAATCCGTGAACGCGGATATATTTTATTCGAAGACGGAATTTATAAAATGTGGTATACCGGGTACAAAGGTGATGATGCCGACACAAAATTTTTGGGCTATGCCACTTCAGCAGATGGCAAAAACTGGACCCGTTATCCCGACAATCCTATTTTTAGCGATTGCTGGACTGAAGATATGCAAGTGGTAATACAT
>JADFUQ010000073.1 GCA_015222065.1 Bacteroidota bacterium | reverse complement strand
AGGGAACTGGCTGTCGGATATGGTTATATCAATGAAGAGGATCTCATTTATGCGGCCAGTCATCTTGAACAGGAGAATAATGACTTTTGTAATTACGCAAATATTTTCGACCTGATTAAGGGCCGGTTCTCCGGAGTAACGGTGTCCGGTAATAATGTCTATATAAGGGGAAGTGGTTCTTTTACTGGCCAAACACAGGCCCTTTATATTCTCAATGGAGTAGAAACAGGCAGTATCGATTGGATCTCACCTTGCCAGATCAAGTCAATCGATATACTAAAAGATAGTAATGCCGCTATTTACGGGGCCCGGGGAGGTAACGGCGTGGTGATTATAAATACCAACAAGTGAGCATAAACGGATCCATTCAACAACAATATCTTTAAATCAGCATTCTCACTTTCCAGAAATACAGGTCGTCAGGCAAAAGTGAACCAATTGTTACAGATAATAAAGAAAATGAATGTCTTTTTTCTCGTCTACCAATACTATTAACGCCTGCGATAAAAATTTCCTCCGTTTCCAAACCTTGGGTTTACAATATTACTATATATTGATCCAAAGGTATATGTAATCCCGACGCCTCCATCAATACTGTATTCTGTAGCAAGTTCGTGGAGCTGAAGTAAAATATCGGCTTCCGATACTTCACCTTTTACCAGGGATAACTGGTCATGGATTCGTGCTACGCTCCCGAAAACAAAAAATGAAAGACCTTTTACTATCCTGATATTGATAAATCCTTCCAGTTCAATCTTGTTCTTAGTAAAATCATAAAAATAGTTTGATCCTTCAAGAGAAACATTAATAGAACCCCATTTTTCCTGGATCTGATAGGCTACTTCAAGCTTCTGTCCAAATAAATTTTCTTCAACCTTATTATAAATTGTTGTATCGATATATTTATTGTATGAATAGCCAATTCCATACAATAATCTTAACTGACGGCGTGTTGATTGAGAATATGGAAAAATGTCATATTCGATTGATGGATAAATTTCATAATTTAATTTGGTATTCTGGAACGTTGAAGCAGAAATATCAAACGCGGCTCCAATCGACCAGTGTTCACCTAAGCTTTTTACAATAAGATTATCCAGAGATTTGGAATTTTTATCTTCTGTATATGTTGTATCCGCAAAGTCATATTTCGTTCTGGTAAATTGTTGATCAAAATCCATTTCTATTTTCCACTCGGGTGTAATTTTTACTGCTGATACAGAATTCCTGAAAGACATCTCCTTCAGTGATTCCTCTAACTCAAAACGTGGTCTTGTTTCAAGTTCAAAAACCCAGTAATTCCATTTGTCAATAACTTCTTCTGGTACCGAGCGACCTGTATGTCTGATTTGCACCTCCTTAAAAATAGGAGTCTTTGCAACATACCTCATCAATCCCATTCTTAACATTTGAGTACGGCCCTCACGCGTATGATCCCTGGTATCATCAGGCCTGCTTGCGTAAACAAGGGTGTCACTCATTCCTTCAAATTCCTTCTGGCCTAAAAAAGTAAAAGTATATTCGCTACCTCCACTACCGGTACTCTGTCTGGTTTCCAATACATATACCTGAGCTTCCTTAACGTCTCTTACATAATTAACATATGAGATCTCACGTCTGATGTAATCCATATCACAACGCTGGCAATCAATAAATAGACGGACAGCATTTTTACGCAGACTGTCAGGTTCAGTATTTGATTCCTGTGCTTTTGTATTTTCTGTAATAAAGCAGATAAGAAGCAAAACAAATAATTGAAAAATTATAGATCGATTCATTTTATTTGGTTTGATTTTAAGTGGTTATTTTATTGGTTTATATATACTCACTGAAACACCTGACCGGCTGGTCCTGTGATTAACATTTTTAATATATACATAATCAAGTATAGGTTATTCATTAGTATTTGACAATTGAAAACACAATTTTATTCCCATTACTTAATTTTTTTTTTTAAAGTATATATATTTACAAATAAACAATAGACATTGATGTAAAAATGTATATCTTCAAATGAAGTGGGACTAAATAGGACTAAAAATCAGGAGATGATTCAAACATCTTATTGTTCACAGGGTAATAATAGAAATATAAAGTGGTTATGAAAAGGAAGTTTTTTTATTACGCAGCAACCCCTTTTATAAATATAAATATCTCTATAAACTCTTTCATTTTGGTAATGATGCGCTCGCCAATTTCACGAGCCTTCAGTACGCTGGGGCGGTTATCTAAACATTTAAACACCTCATCCCGAATCGGCTCCTGATCACTGTAAATGTAAGCATCTATTAATGCCTTAAACTGCTTTTGGTCCAGGTGCTCATCTTCACATATTTTGCCTATAGCCAATATCTTCTGATGATTCCAGAATTTTTCAAATTCATCCGGTATGGCATCTGCATCCTCTATGTGTGGCAGGTTCTCCTCAATAAATTTCTCAATAAGTTCGCGTTTACTGCGCAAATTAACTTCTCCTGCCAAAAGATCAATAATGATTTTTTTATGCTGTTGTATTTCTTTTCCTTCGGCTTGTTTCGGCCTGGCAAGTAGTTTTAATATATACGCCACGTTAACCTCATCGCGGTGGATCAGCTCCAGCTCAAAATCAACATCCTCCAGAATTGAGTCTTTCTCTTTCTGGTGGTCGCTTTTTACTTTTTCGAAAAGGTCGAGGTATTTACTCTTGTAATCCTCAAATTGTGATGTCAAGTTTTTAATTTCATTATCGCTTAATTGAAACATAAAATCTTCGGGGAATCTTTCAATATTTCTTTGTACTGCCTGATTAAGGACTCTTGTTTCTACATCGTACAAGGCAGCCAGGTGAAAATCGAGCATTACTTTTACACCTCTGAAGTAATAGATTTGTGAGAGGATATTTTCGGATCTTATTAAATCACTCATACCGGAAATCTTTTAAAGCCTATCACAATTTGTGATATCCTAAAATTAAAAGTCAAATTGCTACTATCAGGTCTTATATATGAAACGGTACCAAATGTTTATAAATTTGTTAATTTTACAATTGCTATGAAAAATTTAGCGAAACTTTCTGCCGGACTTATCTTCATGCTGACTTTTACAATCGTGGAAGCAGGATCTCCATCCTCGCTGAACCGAAAAATCCAGGATCCGCAATCCGTTATTACAATTAAAGGGAAGGTGATAGATGCTGAAACCAAAAACCCTTTGATCTTTGCTACTGTTACAGTTCAGGGAACAAATGTTGCTACAGTAACTAACCTTGACGGTGAATTTATACTGAAAATTGCCTCTACCCTTTCGAACCCAGGTATTGAGGTACTCTATATCGGGTATGAAAATAGTATTATACACATAAGTGATCTCAGGGATGGAGGAAGGAATAATACTATAGAACTGAAGCAAACAGTAATTCCGATCAGGGAAGTTGTGATTAAGTCAATCACACCAGAGGAGATAATCAAACAAGTTATTGTGAGAGTGTCTGATAACTATGCCGGGATTCCAAACCTGATGACCTCATTCTATCGCGAAACAATCAGGAAGAACAAGAATTATGTTTCTATAGCCGAAGCTGTTATTGAGATATTTAAAGCACCTTACAACAATGTATTCAGGAGCGATATGGCCAGGGTTTATAAGGGACGTAAGAATGTTGAAGAGACAAGGTTCGATACCGTACTCTTCAGGTTACAGGGTGGACCAACTACAACACTTCAACTTGATCTGATAAAGAATCCCTATTCAATTCTTACTTTGGAAGCGATGAGTTCATACGATTATAAACTGGTAAATATTGTTGTGATAGATGAAATGCCTCATTATGTAATCGAGTTCCATCAAAAGCCTGATATAGATATGCCGCTTTTTCTTGGGCGTCTGTTTATTGAAATGGAGACATTTGCGCTTACTGAAGCAGCGTTCAGTATGAATCTTGAGGACAAAAATAGAGCTTCACAGATATTTATCAGGAAAAAACCTATTGGGATGAAAATTACTCCCGTTTTGACCAGCTACAGGGTTAAATTCAGGGAGCAGGAAGGAAAATGGTATTTCACCTATAGCCGTGCAGAGGTAAAACTCAAGGTAAAATGGAAAAAGAAACTCTTCAATCCCACCTATACAACAATGTCTGAGATTGCTGTAACTGACCGTACTGAGGAAGAGGTTGTCAAGTTCAATTCGCGTGAAAGACTCAAAAAAGGTGATATTTTTACACAACAGCTAAGCGCGTTTTCTGATCCCGATTTCTGGGGCGATTACAACGTGATTGAACCCGACCAGAGTATTGAATCAGCTATACGCCGGCTTAACAGGAAACTGAAATTCAGCGAGCGCAAGGGAAAATAACACTTTTATTATTTAATGTATAGTAATGTTCCGGAGTAAAGCTTGTTTTAATATGCTTTGCACATTTGTTGTGCGGTGTTTATTTATTTAATTCATAATGATATACATTGTCATAATTTCTCCGGGAAACTACATCAATGCTTCTTTTGTCTAAATTATATAAAACAGACCATTGTGTTGAAGAATATATGTTAAATTGAGAAGAATATGCTCCCTCAATAGAAATATTTCTTAATAAATTAAATGCTTCCATAGTTGATATTGAACCATTATTAGAAGATAGATATTGAGACATTGTAAAATACCTATTACATATTTTTCTCAATTGTTTTTCTGATTTATTATTAACCATTGTATTTGTAACTGCCTGCCAGGATTTTCTGTTCCTGGTAAAAACAATCTTATTATCAAGATATTCGACTATAGCAGAACTGCCTGAGGAATCTGTAATGAAAAAATGAGACCTATATGATGCTTCATTATTAAAATTATTCAATAATATTAACGCTTCATCTAAATTTGATGCATAATCAAGAAGTAACCTGATTAGATGTAAACTTGCCATTGTAATCTTGTTTTCGTTATATACTTTTTCACCTTCAACTGCAAGTTCAATAACTACAAGACCTTTATTATTCATTCCGTCAACCGGGAAATATGGGGCCCACAATAGTTTTTTATTGTCAAAAATTGTTTTAGCGTTGTTATTTAACAATAGATCAACAGGCACTAATGAAATTGACTTGTAGCCATTTTCAGGTGCTGTGAATAGGATTAGTCCTGGAATATTTTCCCAATCAAAATTTCTTCCAACAATAATATCCTTTTTTTGTGATGCCATAAATGCTGAACATGACCAAAGGTTGCTTTTGGGGATGGAGTCTAAATATTTCTCAATAAAATCCATCATTGAAAGACCTCCAATTCCTCTGGTTTTGTATTCAGAAAAGAAATAGTCAGCTTTATAATCCATAATATACATATCATCGGTAATCTTTTCTAATGATGATAATGTTTTTAATTGTAAACTATCTAATTCTGTAAATTGTAAATTTTGTCCGTAAACACTTTTACATATTATAAATAGTAAGAAAAGTTTAAAATATTTACTCATAATTCTATCTAATGAATACCGCATAACAGACAACGGTACGTTTCAGTGCCGCTTCTGTAGTTATCTTTGTTTGTATATATTTTCTTTTCAAATCGTTATTGTCTTAATTATATACCACACGGCATTGAACATACCGCATGTTAGGACTTAGTTAGTTTATATTACTATTCTGCGTTATTTACATTTTAAACGAGCTACTATAATAAATTCAATCCCAAAAATGTTTAATCTGGTTATTTTAATAGGTCTTCTTTTTAAAAACCATAATAAACGGTAGCTCAGGATCATTATAATTTCTGGATATTCGAATTAGTTCAAAACCACAGTCGATTATATCAGAGATCTCTTTCTCAATGGATGATACATTCCAGCCATATTTTAAAGATAGTGTCTTCCCATATTCATAATCAACATTAGGATTTATAACATAGAATAACCCTTCTTCTTTTAATTTTTTCCTAACATTAATTATAAACTCCCTGGGGGCTTTAAGGTATGAATATGTCCATAACATTAGTATTTTATCAAATGCATTATCGGGTAAATTAGTTTCAGTGTCTGTTCCGTTTACAACAATGAATTTATTTGTGAACGGTCGGGCATTAACCTTTTGGTAAAAGTCCACTACTTCATTAATGGCCTTTTGATTACATACAGATGTATCTATGTCTTGAATATAAAAGGTTAAACTGTCGTTATAAATAGACAACATAGCTTCTAAATACCCGTTTCCGGCACCGATATCTGCTATTGTTTCCCCCTTCCTGAACTTGATGGTATCAACGCATTTATCTTTAAGCAATTGTTTTATCTCTTCATTGTTGGATAGTAGTGGATAACCATAGACAGGTTGCATTGAGTCATTATCAACAGTTTGACAGGCAGATATGAAGCAGAGAATAATAGCAATTATAATAAGCCATTTTCTTTGTAACATATTCAGGAATTATGTTTATTTCTTATGATTGATTAAACTAATTAGCCCTAATGTAAAAGTATTTTATCCTTCGTTCATGCAAAATAGTAAACAGATTCTAAATAAGTGTAAGTTATATAAAAAATTAATAATCAGAATGAAGGATAAAACACTTTTACGATAAACATCATAAGTATAAGAGTTTCTGCGATGAGATCAGAGCCTTTCTAAAAAAAAAAGCCCGGAATTCCTTATCCGGGCTTTGTAGCGAGATCGGGAATTGAACCCGAGACCTCATGATTATGAATCATGCGCTCTAACCATCTGAGCTACCTCGCCATATAATAAATTATAAATGCGGTTGCAAATATAATGTTTCGTTGCAAATTTTTCAACTAATTGTCTCTAAATAGCTTTATATACATCATCCCTCTAATACAGAGGTAGTTATTGTAATAGTTATTTGTTAAGAACTATGATCCGTTTTTAATCTTAAAAATAGTGGATTTTGTTTTTTTTTATTTATATTGCCAAAACGCCTTTCTTGTTAATTAAACATCCAGGGAATATGAAAAAACAATTTGAACTTGAATATATAATCAACTCCTCCCCCAGAGTACTATACAACCGTCTTAGCACTGCAAGCGGATTATCCGAATGGTTTGCCGATAATGTTACTGTTAAAGGAAAAATATTTACCTTCATATGGGAAGGGACAGAACAAAAAGCAGAGCTTATATGTAGAAAAGACAGTAAATATGTCAGGTTCCACTGGATGGATGAAGAAGATAATAATAGTTATTTTGAATTCAGAATAAATATAGAGGAGATCACCGGTGATGTAGCTTTGCTGATAACCGATTTTGCTGAAGATGACGAGAAAGAAGACTCCATTGACCTCTGGGATTCGCAAATCTCTGAACTCAAGCATGTTATTGGTCTGTAAAACTTACCCTGCCAATAATGTAAATCCGGAACTTATAACCACAACTTGATGGGGGGTCTGTGATGCTGTGATGCAGTGTTAAGAGTTACGGGTTGAAGAATAGAAAGCTGGAAGAAGTAGGAAGTATGAAGTAAGTAGTATGTAGAAAGAGCGGTGAGAGATAAGAGGTGAGAGATGAGAGGTGAGAGATGAGAGGTGAGTGAAGAAGTAAGAAGTAAATAGTATGTAGAGATGAACGGTGAGAGATGAAAGGTAAAATGGGAAGATGTGAAGATGAGAAAGTGAGAAGATGAGAAAAGAAGTATGGAGTATGGAGTAAGGAGAAAGGGTAGTTATGTAGCAAGCGGTGAGAGATGAGAGGTGAGAGAAACGTGAAGATTTAAGAGTTAAGAAATCGTGTTGCAGTGAAGTAATGAGGTGATAAAATGTTTTCTGCTTTCAGGAAAAAAGTGACAAAAAAACAAAATGATTAGTATCCTTATGTTTAAAATAATTTAATTTTACAAGCGTTTCAATATGAATAAACAACAGAATCAATTGTGAAACGGATACACAGGTTTGTATTATTATCTTATTTCGGGCCACTGATAATGACATTTTTCATTGTCCTGTTTATCCTTATCATGCAATTTCTATGGAAGTATATTGATGATCTGGTTGGAAAAGGTCTTGATATAGTTACTTTAGGTGAACTACTTTTTTACTTCGCTGTAAGTTTCGTGCCAATGGCTTTGCCCTTAGCCATATTACTTGCTGCACTGATGACATTCGGGAATATGGGAGAAAACTTTGAACTAACAGCATTAAAATCGTCTGGCATTTCGTTACAAAGGATCATGTCGCCACTAATAATATTAATAATCCTGATTAGTATTGGAGCATTCTTTTTTTCAAACAACGTTCTGCCCCACTCAAACCTTAAATCCAGGTCATTGTTGCATGACATCCAAAAACAACGGCCTGAGCTAAATATTCAACCGGGCTCTTTCTATAATGGAATCGATGGTTTCAGTATTAAGATAGCCGAAAAGAATCCGGGAACGAATCTTATGCATAAGATATTAATTTATGACCATAGAGATAAAAAAGGCAATATCTCAGTCACCTATGCCGATTCAGGATATATGAGGATCACCCCCAATGAGTTAAACCTGATTTTCAACCTCTATAATGGTCATTCTTATACTGAAATACAACAAGATAAAAAAAACAAGAATCAAAGGAAAGGTCAAACTTACCCTCACCGGCGTGACCAGTTCAGTGAAGAAACCGTAATTTTCGACCTTACCGGTTTTGGCCTTAATCGTTCAAACGAAGACCTGTTTAAGAGCCATTATTCAATGCTTAACCTTGATGGTCTGGAACATTATCGTGATTCCTTTTTAATTATTCTGGATGATAGAAAAGAGATGTTTACAAAAACTATATTGACTTCGAATCTTTTTAAATATTCAGACCTTGGCAGACTAAAACGGGAAAAAGAGAACGTCAAAATTGATAGCACTAAAGAATTCAGACCCAGGGAAATTCTGGGCGGACTTTTCCAAGGAAAACAGGAACTCGTTATTAGACAGGCTATAGCACATGCAAAATCTGCTAAAAAAAATGTTACTGATTCAAAAAGATCTATCGTATGGCGGGCAAAAACCATTATAAGATACGAAATCGAATGGCAAAGAAAATTCACTCTCTCTTTTGCCTGTTTCATATTCTTCTTCATTGGTGCCCCACTTGGAGCCATAATAAGAAAAGGAGGTTTAGGTACTCCTGTTGTGGTATCAGTACTCTTTTTTGTTATTTATTATGTGATATCTCTTATGGGTGAAAAATTTGCCAGGGAAATGATAGTTACACCATTTGAAGGTATGTGGGCTTCTTCTTTTATTTTACTGCCTATCGGTATCTTCCTTACTTATAAAGCTACAACCGATTCAGTAATTATGAATACCGAAACTTATACTGAAATACCAAAACGGATAATTCGATCGCTTAAAAAAACTATGATCTTTAATTTCCCCGGAGAAAGGGTCAATGAAAATCCTTCAACTGACAAATAAGCTTCCTTTCCCACCAAAAGATGGTGGAGCTTTGGCTACTCTGAATATGACCGAAGGGTTTCTTCATTATAGGCACGAGGTAACCATGCTTGCAATGAACACCTCCAAGCATTTCTATGATCCCGGACAGATAAAATCCGAAATCAAGGAAAGTATTAACCTGATAGCTATACCGGTAAATACTGATGTTTCCCTGTTTGCTGCTCTTAAAAATTTGCTGATCTCTTCTATCCCTTACAATATTGAACGGTTTAAAACTAAAAATTACGAACAGGCATTAGTAAAACTGCTTACTAAAAACAAATATGATATTATCCAGCTTGAAGGGTTATCACTTGTTTCTTATATACCAGCTATTAGAAAATTCTCAGAATCTAATCTAATACTCAGAGCTCATAATGTGGAACACCAGTTATGGGATAGCATTTCTTCCGGCAGTAAACCCGGAATTAAAAAGCTTTATTTCAAAATTCTGTCCGGCCGTTTGCAGCGATTTGAGTCGGAATGTCTTAATAAAATTGATGCCCTGATTCCAATTACTGAAAAAGATAAAACTGTTTTTTTGAAAATGGGATGTAAAAAACCTCTGTTTGTTGCTCCTGCCGGTATAACTCCTGAGGAATCTCCGGATACAACAAATAATAATATCATCTTTCCGTCTTTGTTCTTTATAGGAGCTCTCGACTGGATCCCAAACCGGGATGGGTTATTATGGTTTATCGAGAATGTCTGGCCGGATATTGTAACAAAACACCCGGTAATTAAGTTTTTTATCGCGGGTCGTAATGCTCCGGGATATTTCTGCAAAATGCTCCGTAAACAGGGAATTATTTTCAAAGGCGAAGTAAAAAATGCCGATAATTTTACTAAGGATAAAGCCATAATGGTAGTACCACTTTTTTCAGGTAGTGGTATAAGGGTTAAGATACTTAAAAGTATGTCACAGGGAAAAGTAGTCATTTCTACACCCATGGGCACAGAAGGCATTGGGGCTAAACATGGTAAGCATATTTTTCATGCAAGATCACCTGA
Source organism: Bacteroidota bacterium (assembly GCA_015222065.1). GTDB lineage: Bacteria > Bacteroidota > Bacteroidia > Bacteroidales > VadinHA17 > JADFUQ01. Next base: position 4,988 of record JADFUQ010000073.1, on the reverse strand, counting down.
AGAATTTAAGAAAATTATAGATGATATTATCGGGAACAAATCTTTGTTTGAAAAAATCGGGAAATCTGCAAGAAAGTTTGTTTATGAAAATTTTAATAATTTAGCTATCACCAAAGACCTGTTATCATTTTATAATTCATTGCAAGCATGATCTGGATCATAATTTTCTGGACCTCAATTTTTCTGCTTCTGTACTCCTATATTTTATACCCGGCCTTACTCAGAATCCTTGCGTGCAGAAAACAATCTAACCGGATTGTCTATTCCAAAAATGGCGATATGCCTGATATTTCAGTGATTATGTCTGTCTATAACGAAGAAAAAGTATTAGAAAACAAGATCAATTCAATATATAGCACATCCTTTCCGAAAGGAAAAATGGAAGTTATAATTGGCTCGGATGGTTCATGTGACCAATCAGAGGAAATTTTACGTAAAATGAAGAAAGAACTTACTAATTTCTCATTTTACCATTCAAACATCAGAAGAGGCAAACCTAATGTATTAAACGATCTTGTATCAAAAGCAAAAGGTGATATCCTTATTTTCACTGACGCCAATGTTTTATTAAATGAATCAACAATAACCGGTCTTGTCAAACATTTTAAAAATCCTGAAATTGGACTGGTAGATTCAATAATGATAAATACGGGTATAAAAAAGAATGGTATTTCAAGACAGGAATCTGCATACATTTCTATGGAGGTGGATATGAAACATCGTGAGGGTTTGGTATGGGGAACAATGATGGGACCATTTGGAGGATGTTATGCTATGCGGAAGAATTTGTTTATACCTATTCCTGACAATTTCCTGGTTGATGATTTTTTCCTTAATCTTAATGTGCTGAAAAACCGTAAAAAATCTATTAATGATATGAAAGTTACGGTATCAGAAGATGTTTCAGATATGTTAATGGAAGAATTCAGACGAAAAAAAAGAATTGCTGCAGGTAGTTTTCAGAACCTTTCACACTATGCCGGTTTATTATGGCCACCATATACAAGTTTATCATTCAGTTTTATCTCGCATAAGATACTTAGATGGTTCGGTCCACTGTTTCTTATCCTGATAATTATTTCAAATGCTTTTATTTTCATGAGAAATGAAATTTACATCTATTCCATATACCTGGAGGGAACCTTAATCATTATTACAATCATTGATTTAATTGTAAGTAGATTCAACAAGCACATTGCTTTTTTTCGTTATGTGACACATTTTTTTTCAATGAATTTAGCTTTATCTTTGGGACTGATAAATTTCTTAAAGGGGATAAAAACAAATGTCTGGGAGCCAACAAAAAGGAATCAATAAATACGGTATAGGAAACACCAGGAAAGCACGGATCGTTTTTATGGGCACCCCTGAATTCGCAATACCCAGTTTAGATGCGTTGTTAATTAACCAGTTAAATGTTACAGGAGTTGTTACTGCTCCTGACAGACAATCCGGCAGGGGTTTAAAACTTCAACAATCCGCAATAAAGAAATTCGCAATAAAATCTTCTCTCCCTGTTCTCCAGCCAACTAATCTCAAAGACCCGGAATTTATTAATGAACTAAAAAAAATAAAACCTGATCTTATGGTTGTTGTAGCTTTCCGCAAACTGCCCGATGAAGTCTGGCAGCTTCCTCCACTGGGAACGATCAATTTACATGCATCCCTTCTGCCCCAGTACCGGGGTGCAGCTCCAATTAACTGGGTATTGATCAATGGCGAAAAAACCACAGGGATTACAACATTTTTTATTGATGATAAAATTGATACCGGTAAAATTATTTACCAGGATAAGGTCGAAATAACCCCAGGAGAAAATGCCGGCACTCTGCATGATAAATTGATGAGAAAAGGAGCAGAACTGGTTATAAAAACCGTAATAAGTATACTTGAAGGAGCCTCTCCAGGAACAGATCAATCAACATTAACCAAAACACAAACAGAGCTTAAAAAAGCTCCTAAACTGAGAAGTGAAAATTGTGAGATCCCCTGGGAAAAATCAGCAGTTGAAGTATATAATTTTATCAGGGGACTATCCCCCTATCCTGGCGCATGGACAAGAATTGAAAATCAAAAAGGCAAAACAAGCATATTGAAAATTTTTGAAACAGAAGCCATCACAGAAAAGCATGAACATAAGCCGGGAGCAATATTAACTGATGATCAATCTTATCTGAAAGTAGCTACTGATAGTGGTTTTGTGAAACTTCTTTCCGTCCAGCTTCCGGGGAAAAAACAGATGGATATTATTCCATTCCTCCAGGGTTTTGATACGGATGGTTTGAGGTTGAAGAAGAGTTGAGTAGTTTAGTAAGTTGAGTGGGTAAGTAGGAAGAGAATAGGGAAGAGGTTTGAGGTTAAGAATTAAAATCTATTTTGAACGTTTTTCCTTTCTCAATTATTTCTTCTTCAGGCCGGGTTTTACGCAACCATAACTTGCTCCCGGGTACCGGTTTTTCCCCCGCTTTCATACGGTTCAGTATGTATAATTTATCAAGCTTAATCCCATATTTCTGAGAGATACTATGCATTGTTTCTCCTTTCTCAACAATATGAAAATTATTATCTACAGCAGCTTTATTTCGCTTAGGCTGCAAATACAATATTATACCGGGCTTTAACCGAAAATCCTCCGGAAGGTCGTTATACTTAAAAAGTTCCCAGTGCATCATTCCAAATTCTTTTTCCAGACTTCTATATGTATCACCTTCCGAAACAATAAAAAAATCTATCCGGTTTCGCTTTGAAATCCTGCTTCCCTGATTATTTGCATTTTCAACTCCTGCTTCTAAATTTGTTTCTTTGTTGCCTGAAGCTGGTTTAACCAAAATTTCATCTTCCTTCTCCGATCCTTTGTCTTTCGCATTTCTTTTTGCTCTTTTCAAATTATCATATTGATACAATCCGTTTTCTTCAATAATTTTTATCAGTAGTTTATCATAATGATTATTAGTAGCATAGCCAGCTTTTTTCAAGCCTCTTGCCCAGCCCTTATAGTTTTTCGGATCCATGTTAAACAATGAAGCATAGCGACTTCTGTTTTTTAAAAAGTCAGAGTGATCTCTGAAAGATTCCGCAGCATTATCATATTTCCTGAAGCATTCTTTTTTCCTGTCATCATCATGATAGATTTTTCTCCCTTTCCAGTTATCGTGACATTTTATTCCAAAATGGTTATTCGCCTTCCTTGCCAGTCTGCCATTTCCATTATCTGATTCAAGTATTCCCTGGGCAAGAGTAATGCTGGCGGGAACTCCCGACCTTTTCATTTCGCTAACAGCCAACTTACTATACTTTTCAATATATTGTTTTCTCACTTCAGGTATGTATCCGCCCGGGGATTCAGTTACCCTGATGGTTTTACATGAAATCAGGGTGAAAATGAATATAACCGGAATAAAAATTATTTTTATAACAGACTTCTCAAAAGGTAAAAACATAAACATAGCAGGATTGTTTCGCGAACATTAATACAACTTCAAAACTAAATCGTAAATTTGAATTAAAATATGTTAGAATGAAAATAAAAGAGATAAAAACTGCAATTAAAGAATATAACGATGAATCTGAACTTTCCGCAGAAGATAAAAATCTAATAAATATCGCCAGAGAAGCTTCAAAAAAAGCATACGCACCCTATTCCGGTTTTAAGGTTGGTGCAGCTCTTCTTCTTGATAACGGTGAAATAATTGAAGGTAACAACCAGGAAAACGTTTCATATCCTACCGGTTTGTGTGCTGAAAGAGTAGCAATATTCTATGCCGGAGCTAAATATCCTGACGTCCCGGCAAAAACTCTTGCTATCACTGCTTTTAAAGACCAGGATTTTATTGATGAACCGGTAACACCCTGTGGTTCTTGCCGGCAAACACTTTTCGAACACGAATCACGATTTAATTCTTTTATCCGTCTGATACTGGCAGGGAAGAAAAAGATCAGAATAGTAGATAAGGTTAGTGATCTTCTGCCACTGGTATTTGATAAAACATATCTTGAAAAATAGTATATTCACTCTCTAATCTCTTCACCCTCAACCAACCGAATGCAATTCGGCTCTATTTCGTACTATCATACCATCGTACTATCGTTCTTTCGTTCTATCGTTCTATCGTTCCATCTCCTCTTCTCATCGTCTCATCTTCCTCCCCCACCAATATATTCCATAATCTTTCATCCGGTGGTTTAGCTATTAGCTTTACCGGTTCTTTCTTAACGGGGTGCAGAAAACTTAAGGTTCTTGCATGCAGACTAATTCCGCCGTCTTTATTTGACCTCGGGAAACCATATTTCAGGTCGCCTTTTACCGGACAACCGATCTTTGAAAGCTGACTTCTAATCTGGTGATGTCTTCCGGTATGTAAATCAATCTCCAGCAAACAATAATTTTCCGACTTTGCCACAAGTTTATAATCCAGCCATCCTTCTTTTGCCCCTTGCACCGTTTTATCATATGAATAGGATTTATTCTTACTACGGTCTCTTACAATAAAATGCCTTAGTTCACCTGACAAAGCTTTTGGTGGTTCCTTCACAATTGCCCAATACATCTTTGACACTTCTTTCTCTTTAAACATATGATTCATTCTGCTTAGTGCTTTACTTGTCTTAGCATAAACCACCACTCCGGTAACCGGTCTGTCAAGACGGTGAACCACTCCAAGGAATACATTACCAGGTTTATCGTATTTCTTCTTCAGGAATTCCTTTAGCTGAAAATCAAGTGAGATATCCCCTGTCTTGTCACCCTGAACAAGTTCCGATACCTTTTTATTTACTGCAATCAAATGGTTATCCTCATAAATAATATCCATTGCCATTAATTTAAAGTATGTCAATATACAAAAGAAATGCCTAAACTTAACCCGTAACCCGTAACACGAAACTCGTAACAATTAGTTTTCACCTCTGACTTTTTGTCATCAAAACGGAGAATATCTTATTAGGGATAAACCCAGATGACAAGATTGACGAAAAAATGTCAGAGTTTT
>JADFUQ010000506.1 GCA_015222065.1 Bacteroidota bacterium | reverse complement strand
TTCAGGGCTGAAGATATGTTCAGGGCAAATCAGATGCTTCATCAAATCGCGTATAACTTCAGATTATCACTTGTCCCTGAGATGATCTCCTCTTATGCCCTGATCTTTGGTATTATTATCGCCGGTTTTATTTTGCACTGGCTCCCATCACGTGTCAAAGAAACTTACCGTGGATGGTTTATAAAAATACCTGTTTACCTGAAAATATTGATTGTTGTAATCGTAGTCCTGATCATCTTCCAGGCAAAATCATCAGTTATCCAGCCATTTATTTATTTCCGGTTTTAATAATTTTTCTCGCAAAAGCGCAAAGACGCTAAGACGCAAAGTTTTTTCTGTGTCTCTGCAGTTCGTCTTTCTTCACTTCAAAATTCAATATTCGTTAATCGATATTCATTATTCTCTTTTTCTTCTCTTTCCCTCTTCGACTTTTCCACTTGTCTCCGATTTTATAACCAAACATTCCAAATACTCCCCTGTTTTCTCTATATTTAGCTCCAAATCCATATGTGTTATATGAAGCTCTTATCTGTAATTATTCCGGCATATAATGAAGAAGCAACTGTTTGTCAGATTCTTGAGCGTATTGTAAAGTCAAAAACAGAAGGAGTACGGAAGGAGATCATCTTTATTGATGATTGTTCAACAGATCAAACGGTTAGCAAGGTGGAATCGTTCTGGAATGATTTTCCTGACGTTGATCTGAAACTTATAAAACTTGAAAAGAATTCAGGTAAAGGGGCAGCCATCCACCGGGGTATAAAAGAAGCCGGGGGTGACTTTATTATAATACAGGATGCTGATCTTGAATACCATCCGAGGGATTATGAAAAACTGTTACAGCCCGTTCTTGAAGATAAAGCCGATGTAGTTTACGGTTCAAGGTTCCAGGGATCAGCCCCGCACCGGATTTTGTTTTTTTGGCACTCACTGGGAAATAAATTTCTTACTTTATTATCAAACCTGTTTACCAATCTTAACCTGAGCGATATGGAAACATGCTATAAGTTGTTCCGGTCGGATATATTAAAAAAGCTTTATTTGAAAGAAAAACGGTTTGGTTTTGAGCCTGAAGTGACTGCCAAAGTTTCCCGGATACCGGGAATAAGAATTTATGAAGTAGGGATATCTTATTACGGACGGAGATATCTTGAAGGGAAAAAGATAAAATGGAAAGATGGTGCCAGGGCTGTATATTGCATACTGAAATATAATCTGTTTAGTAAATAGATAAGGACATAGCTAAATAACGAATAAAATAGTAATTTAATAGCCGGAAGCATTAAGGTTAAGGCTAAGGCTGAGGCTGAGGAAAGATAAGAAAATAAATATACTTAAGATTTTAAAAGTTAGCATAAAAGGGTAGTATCTGGATATATTTTGTCCAAAGGAGGCTATTAAACTTAGCCTTAGCCTTCTTTTTGATAATTCTTATTACACTAAATCAACCATGCTGAGACCGGAAAAGTTCAAATACATTACACTCTTTTTTTCTCTTCTGGTTCTGATATTTATCCCGGTTGCTTTATCTGATGGCATGTACGGAGGAGCAGACAATATCGCTCATTTCAGAATATCAAAATATGCATTCATCTATCCTCACCTTTTTCTTGACCATTGGGGCAAACCTCTGTTTACACTGTTGAGCTCACCTTTTTCGCAATTTGGGTTTAACGGACTTCGCTTCTTTAATGTGGTAACAGGAATTCTCGCAGCTTACCTGTCATTCCGCGTAGCACAGGAGTTAAAAATAAAGAATCCCGTAACAGTGGTCTTTTTTGTGGTTTTCTCCCCGCTTTTTTTTCGCTTATTCTTCTCAGGTCTCACAGAAATACTATTCAGCTTTGTACTGATACTTGCTATCTTCTTATTTATCCGGAAAAAATTTCTTTTTTCAACCCTTGTTATTTCCTTCCTGCCGTTTGTAAGAACCGAGGGCATCATATTTTTTGTGTTATGGCTGGTTCTTCTGGGGTTTAATAAAAAATGGAAAATAATCCCGTTGCTTTTCTCGGGAACGTTGATATACAGCTTGATTGGCTGGAGTCATTACGGGGATATTCTCTGGGTTTTTCATAAAATGCCATACACAGGAGCCGGCAATATTTACGGACATGGTGAACTATTGCATTTTGTAAATTCGGCAGACCATATTATCGGTATCCCGTTGATAATTCTATTCCTGTTCGGGTTAGTAAGCTACGTACGAAGTTTTATAAAAAATGAATTCAAATCGGTAAAACAGGTTAATGAGGTTTTCCTGGTTTTTGGAGGACTGGCAATATATTTTGTTGCACATTCATATGTCTGGTGGAAAGGGATAGGCGGATCCCTTGGACTTGTCAGGGTGATGGCATGTGTCATTCCCCTGGCAGCCATTATCGCTGCCCGTGGTGCTAATCTTCTGACTGATATATTGCCCGAAAAATGGATAGTTCAATCTTTGCTTCCGGTGTTTCTTGCACTTATTGTTTCCTTAACTACTATTTTCGGGATAAAAATTCCTATGAAAGCCGGAAGGCAGGAGATAGTGTTAGGTGAAGCTGCCGAATGGGTGAAAAGATCAGAATATTTTCATAGTAAGATATATTATTACAACCTCTATTTCCTTCACCGGCTTGGGATAGATCCATACGACCGGGAAAAATGTCTTGAGAAATTGCCTTACAATGAATTTCCGGGGAAGAATGTGCCCGCAGGAAGTATTGTTCAGTGGGATGCACATTACGGACCCAATGAAGGAAGAATGCCTCTTGAACGATTGCTGGAGAATGATCAGTTCCGTCTGCTCAAAGTGTTCAAACCCGCGGAACCTTTTGAAGTGCTGGGCGGGTATGAATATACTGTATATTTGTTTGAGAAAAAATAATATCTGAATGATCAAAACAACCATATATCCAAAGATCTCAATCTTTCTTATTGTTATTGTAGCCGGTTGGTACGGAATACAAGTGGCTAAATGGCGGACGAATGAGATCATTAACCACGATGTGGTTTCATATTACGCCTATCTGCCGGCAGCTTTTATATATCACGATCTCAGTTTTGAATTTAAATCCGGCCTACCTGACGATTTTGAAGGAAGAATATGGACACACTCCGCGAAAAATGGTAACCAGGTCCTGAAAATGACTATGGGTAATTCTCTGCTGTGGACACCCTTTTTCCTGGCGGCTCATGGCTATGCCCATGTTTCGGAATATCAGTCTGATGGCTACTCACTCCCGTATAGCATAGCGATATTTATTGCCGGCTTATTTTACCTGGCTATCGGTTTAATATTCCTAAATAAAACACTAAAAAATTATTTCAATGACCTGACAATTGCCCTGGTCCTTATACTGCTGGTTTTTGGCACCAACCTGTTGCATTACGCTGTGATTGAACCCGGGATGTCGCATGTTTACAGTTTTTGCCTGTTTAATGTTTTTTTATTCATCACTATAAAATGGAACAGAAACCCATCATGGAGCAATTCACTAAAACTTGGTTTACTAACAGGTCTGATAATCCTGGTACGTCCTTCAAATATTATTGTTGTACTGGTTCCGTTGTTGTGGGGTGTTGCCGGCGTAAAAAGCTTCAAAGCAAAACTTCAGATTTTTTTCAAAAACAGGTACAGGATAATTTCCGCTGTTTTTGTTGCTCTTATTGTTTTTTGTTTGCAGATAATTTACTGGAAATCGGTCACCGGTGATCTGTTTTATTATTCCTACGGGGATGAGGGGTTCTTTTTTCTTCACCCGCATGTAATAGACGGTCTGTTTAGCTACAGGAAAGGATGGTTGATCTACACCCCCGTTATGCTTTTCGCCCTGTTTGGTTTCCGGTATTTAAGAAAACAAATTCCTGATTCATTCTGGCCTGTACTTATTTTTCTAATTATTAATATTTACCTGGTATTCAGCTGGTGGTGCTGGTGGTATGGGGGTAGTTTTGGCTCAAGGATCATGGTTGATAGTTATGCTTTTCTAAGTCTGCCGTTGGCTGCTGTTATTCAAAAGATAAGCGAAAAACGCCGGATAATGCGTAGTATCTTTATTATCATTTTTGGCACACTGGTATGGGTTAACCTGTTTCAGATGAGGCAGTACCGGACTTCATTATTACATTGGGACAGCATGAGTAGAAAGGCTTATTGGGGTATCTTTTTGAAAAGTTATTTCCCTGAGAAGTACCAGGAAATGCTTGATCCGCCGGATTATGAGGAGGCGAGAGGAAGAGGTAAATAGTAAGAAGTAAGTAGTAAGTAGTTGCAATGCTGAAATTAAAAATATCAGGAAACTGGTTCAGGAACAGAACGGAAGTTGTACTAATTATCTTCCTGGGATTTTATACGCTTTTTCACGGAGGACATAACGAACGTTTCATCACGGGGGACGGCAAAGGATATTATGCTCATCTTCCGGCTATGTTCATCTACCATGACTGGGAATACAGGTTTATGGAAAACTATGAGAGCACTTACTACGAGCTGGCTAATTATGCTGAGTTCCGTAACCAGGTTGATGGTGAATGGGTTAATAAATATTTTGCCGGTGTAACGCTGTTGATGATGCCATTTTTCCTGTTTGCTCATCTGGTTAGTTTGGTATCCGGTTTACCGGCTGACGGTTATAACCAGGTTTATCAGTATGCAGTGGCATTTGCTGCCCTGTTTTACCTTTGGGCGGGTTTGTATTTTCTCAGGAGATTCTTCAACAGGCAAAAAATCCCTGCTGTAGTAACAGGTATTATGCAGGTGCTGATTGTATGTGCCACGCCATTGTTTTTTTACACTGTTTATGATGCAAGTTTCACACATGTTTATTCATTTGCACTTGTAGCAGGATTTATATGTTTTACAGAAAAGGGAATAAAAACCGGTCATGGTCCGTCTATTGCTATTGCTTTTCTGATTTTAGGACTGATAATCGCTGTTCGTCCTGTAAACGGATTAGTTATTCTGTCTGTTCCGTTTATTGCCGGGACAGATAATTTCAAACCGGTAAAACTTGTTCGCGTTATTCCTAAGAAATACCTATTTGCTGGTTTTTTTCTAACGCTCCTGCCTTTTTTATACCAGATGGTTTTATGGAAGGTACAGACCGGAAACTGGCTGGTCTGGTCGTATGTGGGTGAGGGTTTTAATTTTCTTGATCCTCATCTGAAGCAGATATTGTTCAGTTACAGGAAAGGACTGTTTGTCTATACGCCGTTTTTGTTGATATCGTTATTGGGTCTTATTGTTTTGATAAAACAGAGGAAACGGGACGGGTTTTTGTTCCTTTTGTTCCTGTTGGTTGTTAGCTATGTATTATCCTCATGGTGGTCGTGGTGGTACGGGATGACCTATGGACAGCGGGTTTTTGTGGAATACCTGCCGTACTTTGCCTGGCTCACGGCTATTTTATTTGTAGGAGTGCGAAAGAGATTATTTTATTTATTACTTGGGATCTCGTTTCTGACCATACTGTTAAATTTTGTGCAGATAAATCAGCACCGGAGGTATATTCTTCACTGGAGCACAATGAACAAAGAAAAATACCGGAAAGTATTTCTCCGGACAGGCAGCCAGTGGCGCGGACATTTATGGAGATGGCCTGACGGATGCTCGTACGGATCAGGCAGGGTCCTTTACCGGAAAGATGTATTGATTAACACTCTTCCTGATCCGGTAAATATTGATATACCTGAAATAGAAACAGCAGATTTATTTTTTACTGTTTGGAGGGAAAATCCCGAATATTTAATTTACAAAGAAAGTGCTGCGAATGATATTGAATACAATGGATATTTATCAGTTAAGCTGATGGTGTACAATACAAAGCTTAATTATCATGGAAAGATTATTGTCAGGTTTTACAAAGATAAAAAATTTTTATATGCTGCTGATGAATATATTATCAGGAATGCAGATAATAAAGGAGTATGGCAGGAAGCTGCTTATTGCTTTGAGCTAAAAGACTATGTTAAGGAAGCGGATTCATTTGAGATAATTGTGCAGAATAAAGAAAAGAAACGGGTATTTATTGTACCGGTAGAGGTAAGTATTAT
>JADFUQ010000505.1 GCA_015222065.1 Bacteroidota bacterium | reverse complement strand
CATTGGATCCAATGGGTCCGGAAAATCAACGCTGTTGCAAATCATCTGCGGTACGCTGAATCCGACCGAAGGCGAAGTAACGATAAACGGCAGGGTTGCAGCTTTACTTGAATTAGGGGCAGGATTCAATCCGGAATTTACGGGTCGTGAAAATGTCTATATGAATGCTGCCATTATGGGGCTTTCTACGGCGGAAATAGATTCACGATATGATGAAATTGCTGCATTTGCCAATATTGGCAGCTTCATTGAGCAACCGGTAAAGACTTATTCCAGCGGTATGTATGTCCGTCTGGCATTTGCTACAGCGATTAATGTTTTACCTGACATTCTTGTAGTGGATGAGGCGTTGGCTGTCGGAGATATTCGTTTTCAGCAAAAATGCATGGCGAAGATAAAAAAGTTCTGTGAGACGGGTACAGTGATTTTTGTGTCTCATGATACAGCCGCGGTGACGGAGTTGTGTTCACGGGTCATCTGGATTGAGTCAGGGAAGATCAGGATGGATGACCTTCCGAAGTTTGTTGTGGAGAATTACCTTCAATTTATGTATGAAGGGGATGTCGGGCCTGAAAGGTCAGACCCTGAAGGCTTTGTGGATTCCACAGGCAGCCTTAATATGAGCGGATTTTCGGATATAGGCAGAAATATAAGACAGTTTGGAGACCGCAGGGTCACCATAGAGGGGGTGCGTCTTATTTCTCAAGGATCCCGCAATAGTGTTGTGTATGCAGGGCAGGCGTGCGAGATTGGCATGGCGCTGCATACTCATAAAGACATCGCGAACCCCGTAGTGGGCTTCATTGTAAAGGATCGTATAGGTCGGGAAATTCTGGGTGACAATACGTTGTTGATCAGAAAGGAACTCCCCTCATTATCGAGAGGACAAAGATATGTGGTGACATTTCGAATTGATGCGTGGCCGAATCTCCTTGAGGAAGAATACTCCTTAACTGTTGCTATAGCAGATGGCACATTTAACGATCATATGCAATGCCACTACCTGCATGATGCCGTGATTTTCAAAAGTATTCCTATTAGAGTACCAGGTGGTATTTTTTCTGTTCCAAATACAGATGTAAGTTTTTTTCATGTGGATGGCTGACATGGACAAAAGTTCCTGAACAGAATGACAGTTGGCTTTTAGGAACAAGTACTCGGAATTCAGGAAAAATGTGACCAGTCCCAATACTAGCCGTTTACATAGGCCAACAGCTATTAAAGTATGTAGCCGTTTTAATTTCCAGAGAATGCAGACCAACCCCCGCTCACTGCTGACTGCTTCTAAATGACGGAGTAGAAATTGGCGGTGTTTACTGTTTGAACTGAAACTTTGGGTAGTCCCTACAAAGCAATGCAGGTTTGAGAATACCGCCTTGCATTACCTTGCAAACGCCTGATTTTTCATTATGTGTTAACAGAAGCTATAGTATGTAACTTATTGAAATTATTGACCCGCATTGTTTTGTAGGGACTACCAAACTTTGATAGTTATAGAAAACAGTATGTTTTAAGGTTTCTTTAGTGTAGTTTGTTCTTATTTGAAGTGACGTGCCTAATGATGAGTTATTTTAAGGATAAATTTAAAAAATCAGACATCATTGCAATTTTTTTTATATCGTTAATTATAATTATTTCCCGGAGACCGGATGCTATATTTAATCCACAATTCTGGGCTGAAGATGGTGCTGTTTGGTATGCACAAGCGTATCATTATAGTTCATTAAAAGCGTTATTTTTTCCTCATAATGGGTACTTACAATCGATTTCTCGTATTACCGCAGCTTTCGCACAAATATTACCTCTAAGAGCAGCTCCTTTAACATACAATGTTATTGCTATTTTTTTTCAGCTTGTTCCGGTTATATTTTTTTGTTCTTCAAGGTTTGATTTTTTAGTACCTAGAAAAACAGTTAGATTTTTATTAATCTTAATATATTTGATTCTTCCATATTCGCACGAATTACATGTAAATATTACTAACACCCATACGAGATTAGCGCTTTTAGCTTTTATGGTATTAATCGCTACGCCCAATAAAAAGTTGCTATGGCGCTTTTTTGATATTGGGGTGATTCTGCTTTCTGGTTTAAGTGGCCCATTTTGTATAGTGCTTGCGCCAATTGCATTCATTAAATGGTTTTTAAGGCGTAACCATTATACTCGCACAATTCTTTTTCTTCTAATTATTACTGCCTTAATTCAAGGGTTATGTGTTTTGCTTTATAGAAGGCCTGGTGAATTACTGCCCTTAGGAGCAACATTAAATCGTTTTTCAGCGATTGTAGCATACATTTATACCGCTGCTATTACTGGTAGTCATGGCGTGGAATTATTAGCTTATAAAGATATAAACAATCTTTTGATTATTTATGCAATTGCTGCAACTGGCTCTTTTTTTGTGTTTTTTGTTTTCATAAAAGCTTCATTAGAATTACGATTATTTATTATATTCTCAAACTTAATCTTTTTGAGTTCGCTGTTTTCTCCAAATACTAGTGCCATTCTGCCACAATGGGAAGCCTTTCTGATTCCAGGAGTAAATACAAGATATTATTTTTTCCCTGTTTTTTCTTTTTTGATATGTTTAGGATGGGGATGGTTTAATTCTACTCGTTGGCATAATTTATTGGTGGTCTATCCGGCAATATGCATTTTATTTTTTGCAGGAGCCTTTAATAACTGGGTTTTTCCACCGCTCGATGATTATCATTACCAAAAATCAATACAAAAATTGGATAAAGCCGGGCATGGAGAGCCGATAGCTATCCCAACCCCACCTTCATGGCAAATGGTTTTATATAAAAAAGCCGTTACAAATAAAAAGCAACCAGCATTAAAGAATTCAAATGCGTCGGTCCTTTCAAAAAAAACAAAAAATATTCCCCCAACAGGACTATGGTTTAACTTCTCCCACTATGGCCATTTTCTTATTACGCATAAAGACGGTCAAGGTATAAAGTTAATATGGTTAACTTATAATGAAATTGGAGAGCCGAGATGGTTTACTGCTTGTTTCCCTATAAAGTTAAAGACATCAGAGACAATCCTATTTCGACATGTGAAAAATGATCGAAACGAGATACAAAAAATACCTTCTGGTAAAATCAGCTTTGAAAGTGAATCAGGCGAGTTAAATTCAGCAATGCATTCTTGCAAAATTTATTGGGAAAAAAACGGGGAAAAGGGCTATGAAGTATTTTCTCCTTTCGTTTTAGCAGATTATATGGAAGAAAATCATAGTGGATTTTGGGCATTTGAACGTTTAAAAGGATATGGTCTAAGCATTATCCAGAAGGGACAGAATGAATGGGCCAGCTTATTGTTTTATGATATAGATGGCAATCCTGTATGGGCTTTAGGTCATCAAATAAATGCTGTGTCTAAAAAAGGCATAAACATGTTTTTAATTGAAGGTTATAAGTCTAATGGCGCGTATAAGCCTATTCGTTATAGAAAAATAGGTAGAATCGTGCATGATTTTTATTCATTTAATAAAGGATCTCTTGATGTGGAATTTAACTATCCTACCTTCTGTAACGATCCAAAACTTTTGATTAATGACAGAATTTTACGTACTACTGATATAGAAAGTGGTATTTCATTATTTAATCAAGCTATGGAAAAATGTCTACTTTTAAATAAAGATAATGGGTATAAAGGATTAGATGTATTAAATCAGATTAGACTTCTATCAACTAAAGAAGGATTAATATTACGTTCGTTTGGGGATGATCCTCAAATTTCTCTTCCCATCCTTGTTTCGCCCCCCAAAAAGCAATTACTAATTAAAGTTGTAATATCGACGCCTTGTGAGACGATACTTCAATTATACTATAGGACTGAGTCTTCGCCACAATATAATGAAAGACAGAGCTTACGTAAAGCTTTAAAGAAAGGGTATAATGAAATATTTTTCCAAATATTATCTGGTGAGATAACCGGGTCGATGCGTTTAGATCCTGGGCAAAATAAGGGTGATTTTTTATTACACTCTGTAGAAGGTAAGTATATCCAATAAGTGTTAGGCTTGTGTCTATCCACGAATTCCATAGTCGACACAAACAGTTTTCAATTCATAAATGAGCAATTTTTCGTAAGGTAAAGAATGACAAGGGGCTACGGGGAAGCGTATTGGCTAAAAGAAGAGCCCTTGAGAAAATCAATGAGTTTAAAGGTCGTTACTGATATTGGTGCAGCCTTAAAGGCAGCTTTTTGATGCAGATAAAGAACAAAATATCAAAATTTTAGCGATGGTCAGGATATATTCCTCAAATCATGTCGCGACTATCAACATATGGCCGACGGAAGCCTACTTTGGAATTATTGCTTTTTTAAGGGTCTATCAAAGAACATTGCTTGCAATTTTGACTATTCTGAGAAAGATCATAAATGAAACGTAAAGCCTGTATAGTTTTACCAACTTACAATGAAGCTGAAAATATCGAAATTGTTGTAAGGAGAATTTTCGAACAGCAAAAAAAAATCCCAACTCATGATCTATGTATCCTTGTAGTCGATGATAATTCTCCAGATGGAACTCAGAGCATAGTTGGTATTTTGATGAAGCAATACCGAGCATTATTTTTATTAACCGGGCAAAAAAAAGGGTTAGGAGATGCTTATAAACGGGGGATGAAATATGCAATTGCTAAATTGTCACCCAATTTAATATTTGAAATGGATGCAGATGGTCAACATGACGTAAAATTAATACTCGATGATCAAGTTTTTTCTCAAACATGATGAACACTGAGGCTACAATAATATATTTTAACAGGAATATTTTTGTTAAAAATTATAAGTATTTGATATTATTGATTTTTAAAATTCATGCCTTAAATATTGATGTTTTGATTAAAACAAATAATATCAATAAGTTATAAAAAACTTGATCATCGAGTAATACCTTTATTTATTCATTTGGCGAATAATGGTTTTAGCCTGGTAATTGGCTCTAGATTTATTTTGGGAGGGTCAACCCCTAATTTTTCTTTAAAACGAAAATTTTTGAGTGTTTTGGGAAATTGGCTGCTTCGCTATATAGGCGGTCTCTCAAAAATTCATGATTGTACTTCTGGATTTAGGTGCATTAAAGCTGATCTAATAGAGAAATGTAATTTTACATTTTTTTTGATGCGTGGTTACTCATTCCAATCTTCTTTTTTGTTTGAACTTATTAAAAATGGGGCGAAAGTTATTGAAGTGCCAATTACTTTCAAGGAAAGGGTACATGGAGAATCAAAATTAACGTTAAAAGACCAACTGGAGTTCCTTCTAAATATATTGAAAATCAGATTTCATAAATAAGAAAAATTTTTCAAATTCTGCATGTTAGGTTTCACTGGTATGTGGGTTAATATGATTATTCGTTTGAATTTAATGATATTAGCGCAGATTTTTTTGGAATAATTGCCGGGACCTCTATAAATTATTTTTTTAATTTATTAAATGACTATCGGGTTAACTCATCATAAGGTAGAGCAGCAGCACAGGCTATCAGGCAGTTCAGTCCCATTGCAGAATATGCTATTGGCTATTTTTTGAGCATTATGGAGACCCTTATTTCTGGATCTCCTTAGCGTGCTGAAGAATAAACGATGAGTTAACCCGATAGTCATTATTTATTATGGACATGGAAAGAGTCTATTAAGCGGGATGGCAGCGTTAATTATTTTGGAATTTTCGTGGTCATTTATTCTAAGTCTTAGCACTTTACCTACTCAAAACAGCGTAGAACCTTAAAAGGACTCAGGCAATGCATTTAAGCTCAATTGATAAAATGCTGGCTTTCAGGAAGAAGTATTTGTCAGGAAAAGAAGATTATGAACTAAAAATTCTTGATCTGGGAAGTACAGATATCGGAGGTTCCTATAGAACTATATTTGATGAAGAAAAATGGGAATATACAGGTATAGATTTGTTACCGGGAAAGAATGTAGATATTGTATTATCTGATCCTTATAACTGGCTGGAAATCGAATCCAGCTCATTAGATGTATTCATTTCGGGGCAAACATTTGAACATATAGAATATTTTTGGCAAACAATGCTGGAAATAGCCAGAGTATTGAAACCCGGGGGATTGTGCTGCATTATTGCTCCATCGGGGGGGCCTGAGCATAGATACCCTGTAGATTGCTGGAGGTTTTATCCGGATGGGTTCAAGGCATTGGCTCGGTATGCCAGGCTTGAAGTGTTGGAGGTTAGAACTCAGTGGGAAGCTGAAGGGCATAGTGATGGAAGTGATATATGGGCGGACACCATGCTTGTAGCCCGAAAAAAAGAAGTGAAACAACAGAATAAGGCAGAAAAGGATTATATATATGGCAGGATAGGAGCAATCGACAATGATAGTGGCGATTCTTTGAGTAAATTAGTAAAACATGTTAAGCCGGGTTCAACTATTCTGGAGCTGGGCTCGGCAACTGGATATTTGACTAAATATCTGAATGAAGGCTTAAACTGCACTGTTGATTGTGTTGAACTGTCATCCGAGATGGCTAAAGCCGCTGAAAAATATTGCCGGAATATGGTTGTGGCTGATTTAGATCAAATCGGTCTGGAAAATTATTTTAATAAAGAATCCTTTGATTATATAATAATAGCCGATGTTTTGGAGCACTTAAAAGAACATGAAAAAACATTAAAATCCTGTCAGAATTTACTGAAAAAAAATGGGAAGCTTGTCTTGTCAATTCCCAATATATCCCACGCTTCCATAATCGGTGATTTGCTAAATGAAAAATTTGAATATAGAGATTCAGGGCTGTTAGATCGAACACACCTCCGTTTTTTTACAAGAGAAAGCATCAAAGATCTGCTGAAAAAATGTTGTTATTCAATAGAAACTATTGAAACCGTACAAAAGTTGCCTGAAGATACCGAGATGGAGGATTCTCTAATGGCTTTTCCGACGGATTTACAAAAAGCCATATTGAATAGAAAAGACGCATTAACCTATCAGTTTATAATTGTATGCCATCTGAATGATGAAGACAGGTTAATTATAAAAGAGGATGATGTGGCCGTTTCACCGATAGATTTAAGAAGGGGTTACATCATGAGCCTGAATGAACGAATTTTGGCTCTTGATGAAGCATTGCTATACAAAGAAAAAATATTCCATGAGCAGCAAGATGCACTTGAGGAGGCTCTGACATGTGAACAAAAAATATCACATGAACTTGAAACAGAGTTAGATTTGATCAAACGATCCAGAGTCTGGCGTATAGCTGAGTTTTTTCGCTGGCTCTTTTACGTTAAATTATTAGGATACGTTCCCTTTTTGCAAAAGGTGATATTAACGATCAGCAGGGATGGTTTTTTTGTGTTTATTGGGAAAGCAAGACATTATTTCAAAAGAAATAAAGAAATAGTACTGACTGAAATTAGCAAAATTGATTACGATAAATGGATGAAAAGCGGGTTAACAAAAAGAAAGATCGCAGCAATAAAAAAAGACATTTCTCAATTTAGCAACAAACCAAAAATAAGCATAATTATGCCAGTCTACAATACAGATTCAAAACTGCTGAGCATAGCCGTAAAATCTGTTACAGAACAATTGTATGAAAACTGGGAGTTATGTATCGTAGATGATTGTTCAACTGATAATAAAACAGTTAATTATCTAAAATCAATTAAGCATCCAAGTATCAAAGTTAAATTTTTTGATGAAAATATGGGGATTTCTATTGCATCAAATGAAGCGGTAAAACTTGCAATAGGCGAATATATTGCTTTCATGGATCATGATGATGAAATTACAAAAGATGCTTTGTATGAAGTTGCTAAAGCGATCAATGCAAAAGCACCGGCATTAATTTATTCTGATGAAGATAAAGTCGATATGTATGGGAGAAAGAAATATCCTTATTTGAAACCGGACTGGTCGCCTGATCTTCTTAGATCCCAGAATTATATTTGTCATTTTACCGCGATTAGGAAAAAGCTATTTGATCAGGTAGGCGGGTTCAGGAAACAGTTTGATGGCGCTCAGGATCTTGATTTGTTTTTGAGGATATCAGAAAAAACAAATAGTATACATCATATTCCCAAAATTTTGTATAGCTGGCGGTTGATAGACAGCTCCACTTCATGTAACCCGAATTCAAAACCAGATGCTCAAATCAATGGATTAAAAGCAGTGGATGAACATTTGAAAAGGGTTTTTGGAAAAGAAGCATATGTGAATGAATGTGATGATTTGTTTGTATTTGATGCGAGATTTCCGGTAAGAAATGAACCGTTGGCAAGTATCATAATACCGACAAAAGACTGCCTGAATTATTTAAAGCCTTGTGTAAACAGCATAGTAGCTCAATCAACCTATAATAATTATGAGATAATAATATTAGACAATAATTCTGAAAAACCTGAAACTGCAATCTGGCTTAAGGAGATAACAAAAAAATATTCAAACATAAAAGTGATTGATGCGCATTACCCGTTTAACTGGGCAGAATTAAATAATCATGGAATTAGAGAAGCTAATGGAAATGTATTTATTTTCTTAAATAATGACACAGAAATAATTTCAAGGGACTGGATAGAAAGATTGGCCGAAGAGGCACTTAGGGATGATGTCGGAGCTGTTGGTTCCCTTTTGCTTTACAAAGATGGAACGATACAGCACGCAGGAGTCGTTGTCGGGCTTGGAGGATGGGCAGCTCACGTTTATAATGGCATAAAACCAGTTCATATGAGTTCCCCTTATATATCTCCTTTAGTTAAGAGGAATGTATTGGCAGTATCCGGTGCTTGTTTGGCGTTATCAAGAAAAACGATTGGTAAAGTTGGAAATTTTGATGAAAATTTTGTGGTTTGCGGCAGTGATGTGGAAATTTGTCTTAGGGCACATGAAAAAGGATTAAATAATATATATGACCCTTTTGTAAAATTATATCACTTTGAATCCAAAACAAGGGATTTACTCAATATACCGGCTTGTGATTTTGACATGTCAAAAAAATGTTATAAAAATTATCTTGAAAAAGGGGACCCCTTTTTTAACAAAAATTTTTCATTAACTGAAACTATGCCAACATTAAAGGAATGTAATGTTGAACAAAATGATAAATCAAATAATAAGCAATAATACTCTGAGGAAAGCTTACAGGAAGATTAGAAATAAAATAAGAAGCAATAGTAGGGTGTTAAAAGCGTATAAGGAAATCAATTTTTTTGCTTCTGTTTCGATTCCTGAAATAACGCCATTCAGGGTCAGGAAAAGTAGGTTTGATTTTGAAAGGATAAATATATTACTTCCTTCAATAAACAGGGAACATCTATTTGGCGGAATATCGACAGCCCTGATTCTGTTTGACGAAATTATAAAAAAAATGAACAAGGATACAAGGTTCAGAATTATAATAACAGATGATATGCCAAATAAAAAAGCGGTGGATAATTTTAATTCGTACCGACTGCTTTCTTGCGATGATGATATTAGTGAAAGATTTCAGCTCTTACCATTTTGTGATAGATATCAAAAAACAATCCCGGTTACCAGAAATGATAAATTCATTGCAACTGCTTGGTGGACAGCACATAATGCGCAAGACATTATAACCCAGCAGTCAAAATTATATGATCAGGATTTTCATAAAATGATTTATCTGATTCAGGATTTTGAACCTTGTTTTTATAACTGGTCAGACCGATATGTTCTGGCAAATGTTACTTATAATTCAAGCATTCCTACTATTGCAGTCTTTAACTCATCCTTCTTGAAAAAATTTTTTAATGACAGAGGGTACCAGTTTGAAAGAGAATATTTTTTTGAACCCAGAATGAATGAAAAGCTAAAAAGACATTTTGATCTTGAAAAGATGAAAAAGAAAAAGCAAATATTAATTTATGGCAGACCTTCCGTGCCTAGAAATGGATTTATTCTTATCATCGAGGCCTTAAAAATATTTACCAAAAAACAAGACGATATCCATGAATGGAAGTTTATTTCAGTAGGTGAACAGCACCCTGATGTAGAAATAGGGGCTGGTGTCATTTTAAAATCACTCGGCAAATTGAGCCTGGATGATTATGCGGGGATTTTAAAGGAAAGCGCAATTGGTATTTCACTTATGATTTCTCCGCATCCCAGTTACCCCCCGTTGGAGATGGCTCATTTTGGCATATTAACCATTACCAATAGTTTTGCCAATAAGGATTTGTCTAAATGGCATGAAAATATTACATCTGTTGAAATTTTAACCCCGCAAAATTTATACATGCATTTAAGTCTTCTTGTGGAAAAATATAAAAATAATTCCGAAATAGGATTGCAGGGGGAAAGTTTTATAGATTATGCAAGTGATAACATGGGCTTTGATTTTATAGAAAATCTTTTAGTAACGTTCAAAAGTTGATGCATCATGATAATTCAACTG
>JADFUQ010000504.1 GCA_015222065.1 Bacteroidota bacterium | reverse complement strand
TGGTAAGACTCCGTAGCCCATTTCGCGAGAGCTTCGGCTTGCCCCCGCATATTGCGGTGCATTAACCAGTTGATGATACCCATTAGCCTCTACCTCCCTACTTTGGTTTTTTCTTCGGACACTTGAAAAATAATACTAAGATCCTTGCCTTATTCATGCCTAACCAGAGCTGAGGGGCTGGGCAATATAAAGCGAAAACCTGCGAAAAAAGTAAAAACTACCGGTCAAATGCTGCCTTTCAAAAACGGCACGGCTTTGCCCAGTCCCTCTCAAGCAAGGTTAGCCGCTACACATATCCCTAAGTCGTGACAGACCTTGTGAAGTAACGGAGTATATACCCCTGCTAATTCTGACAAGATCTCCACTATCCATTAAATCATCAATATGCGCTCTTGTTTGATGGTGGTAATTAGGAGCTTTGTATGTAATTTCTCTATGCTTATTAGTCAAATTAATATACCGAGGAAGCTCAGAGTAAACATGCCTTAAAGGAGCACTTCCGGCATTGGACTCGATTATCTTCAATATTGATATTTCCCATTTGTTCATTGTAACCATCCTTTGTTCACATTAACTGCATCAATTCACCTGAGGAAGCACTTTGTTAGAGCACATCGTATCGATATACTATCTTTTTGTTTACTTTTCTGAATGGAAAATTCTTCTTAAGCAATTCATCCATTTCAGAATTCGGTTCCCATGGAGCATCTATAAAGCACCATTCAACAGAAAACCATCCATCCTTTTCGTGTAAAAATGTAGCACCTATACATCTTTCAAGCTCTTGATCATATTTGTGCCCTAAAGTTAAATTTGTTAATCCATTTATTCTGTTCGAACGTCGATCTTCACAAAGAGGAATTAAAACAAAACCCAAATTTAATCGAGGGATTACAAATCGGTATGGCAGTTCAAATTTATTAGCTTTTGAAGATTCCATGGATAGCTTGAATCTTTCTTTAAAGATTTTTAACTCATGCCTCATAAGCTTTGCGATTTCACGCAAAATATAATAATAATCTGTTCTTGAAACCGTACGGGTTATCCTTTTTGGGAAAAGATGTATAATGCCCGTCATATCCCAAGCTTCAATCTCAGATTTCAGATTTGATAACACGTCACTAAATTTTCTATTTGGAGTTGATCCAAAATCAGCAACTATATATTGCCCAAGTAACGATTCCTCTGAAACAGAGTTCGTGTTTTCCAAATGTTTAATGATAATTTGTTCTCTGAATTCTAAATATTCAAACACTTCAGCAGGGGTGAGCAATGTTTTTATAATTGTTTCATAGCTCTCAAACGAAAGCATATGAATAATGCCGGCTGTTTTGCTCTTATGATATTTTATTCTTCTCTTATCATTGGAAAGCAGCTCAGTGGCAGAGTAAAGGACAACTTTTTGTGCAGACGTAATAGTATCTGTTGCTATATTAAATGCATCTCCCCTCTCATTATTTAATATTATTTCATCATAGTCGCTCAAATATTGTATTGTATCTCTGATCTGTTTGGTAGCCTTTTTTTGCACCTTCTTTTCGAACCAATTATCTTCATTTTTTGAATTTGGTTTTTTGGCTAAATTTCTTTCTTTTATCTGGAACATTATGAATATATTATCTAAAAAGATTATATTATCGGCCACTTCAACTTCTTGGCCATTATTTTTTCTGAATTTATTCTTAGAATATGTGAACTCTCTGAAGAAATAGAATTCGTTTAATTTTGAGATTTTATCTTCGAATTTCATAATTTGTTCAATTGCTCTAACAGTGTTAATAAAATGTAATATTTTTCCAGGATATAGGAGTATATATCTGGGAAATATTTCCATGTATTCGTATATTAATACGATATAGTAAAGATATGGAAATCAAGATAAAATTTAAACCTAATCCAGAATATA
>JADFUQ010000503.1 GCA_015222065.1 Bacteroidota bacterium | reverse complement strand
GGTTCAGAATTTTGTTCTATCAATAAAGAGGGTACTACCGTAATTCCAAATGGCAGGTACATAACACCGGCTGGAACATCTTTTGTTATTGCACCGCATCCTTTCGGACTAACCCTGAGTAGTGATGCCAATATCGCGGTGACGGCAAATTCCGGAACCAGCCCGCTTTCCATTACTATCCTGAAAAATATTATGGATCAGTCGCCGGAGATTATACAGATCCCTCCGGGGGCTCAGACTGATAAAGGTGTTCTTGCTTCAGTTTTTATGGGACTGGCAATTTCGCCGGATAATAAAATTGTGTATGTTGCCGGTGGTCAGGAGAATAAGGTTTATATGTTTGATCTTCAGAATGGTGATGAGATGGGATCAATTAACTGTTCTGTAATGACAGATGATACGGCTTATACAAATGGATACATTGGGGATCTTATATTAAGTAGTGATGGCAGGACTCTGTACGGAGTGGACCAGGTTAATTTCAGGATGATAATAATTGATACTGAAAAAAAGGAGCTTATACATTCTGTGCCTGTAGGCAGGTATCCGTTTGGAATAACTCTTTCTCCTGATGAAAAAAAGGCTTATGTAGCAAATGTGGGGATGTATGAATATAAGCCCGTTAAAGGAATTGAT
This sequence comes from Bacteroidota bacterium, assembly GCA_015222065.1. Lineage (GTDB taxonomy): Bacteria > Bacteroidota > Bacteroidia > Bacteroidales > VadinHA17 > JADFUQ01. Next base: position 2,051 of record JADFUQ010000503.1, on the reverse strand, counting down.
CCTGACAACCTGAAAGAAACAGCTTTGAAATTTCCTGCTTCTGCTTACTTATCTGAAAAATCAGAAATAGGGTATAAGAATGATACAATAGAGGTTCCGGGTCTTGGTGAACCAAACGTGCCTGAATCATTTTCAGTCTGGACTGTTGATATTGGTAATCCGGACCAGCCGGAGGTAACAGCAAAAACAAAAACAGGGAGACTTGTCGGTCAGATGGTGGAAGATATTCCTGCAGTAGGAGGTTCCAGTCCTAACTCCCTCGTAGCTACCAATGACTATGTTTTTGTAAGCAATGGTAATAATGATAACATCTCTGTTATAAGCACAAAAACAGATACTGTTGTGCAAACTATTCACCTTGATCTTGATCCGAGGATTGATCATTTGCGGGGTAAGATCCCTTTCGGACTAGCGATCTCTCCAGACCAGAAGCGTTTGTATGTAGCTGAATCCGGGATCAATGCAATTGCTGTGATTGATATTCCTGCTCTGAGAACCATTGGACATATTCCAACAGGATGGTTCCCGTCAAAACTCAAAGTTTCATACGATGGAAAGAAAATTATTGTTGCTAATGCCAAGGGTTTTGGTAGCGGACCGAATGGTGGCAGTAATTTTACTTTAGGACCGGAGGGAAGCTATATTGGCAACTTAATGAAAGGAACTGTTGAGGTGATAGATGTTCCTTCTGACAGACAATTAATAACACTCACCAAAAGGGTTATTGATAATAATTTTCGTTTTTCACAACCGGGTGATCGTAAATATGATAAAAGGGAAAATAACCCAGTTCCGTTGTATCCGGGAGAGAAAACAACACCAATAAAATACCTTGTTTTTGTATCAAAGGAGAACAGGACGTATGATGAAGTGTTTGGGCAGATTGAGAAAGGAGAAGGCGATTCTTCCATTGCGAGGTACGGATACTCGGCAACATTCACAAACAGGGACAGAACAGATACTGTTTTTGATGCGGATGTTATGGTGAATCATTTGAAACTTGCAAGACAATTTGCCATAGGGGACAACTTTTATGTTGATTCGGATGTTTCGGCAGATGGCCACAGATGGCTTGTGAATACATATCCCAACGAATGGGTTGAATCAAATGTGCCTGCAAGTTATGGTGGTAACAGGTCATTTTCTAAAGTTAAGGGGACCAGCGGAGCATTAGGTTTTACAGGCGCTGCAGGGGCAATCTACCCTGAAGATTATAATGAAGCCGGCTCAATGTGGGATCATCTTGAACGGAACGGGATTGATTTTTACAATTTCGGATTCTCAATTATGTTCTCACCTTCTTCCTATTCAAGTGAATACAAATATACAGGTATCAGGCATCTGTATAATTTTCCTGTCCCTACACCAATATATACCCGGACCTCCAGGACCTATCCTACATATAATACGGGTATTCCCGATCAGTTTCGTATGGACATGTTTATCAAAGAATTCTCGGAAAAATGGCTTAACGGAAAAGATGAACTCCCTGCCTTGCTGACAGTAATTATCCCGAACGATCATGGTGCAGGTGACAGACCCGAAGAAGGCTATCCCTTCAGGGAAAGCTATATGGCTGATAACGACCTGGCGGTAGGTAGATTTGTGGAATTTCTTTCACATACACCTTACTGGAAAAACATGGCAATCATTATAACTGAAGATGATGCTCAGAATGGAGTAGATCATGTTGATGCCCATCGTAGTATTTTAATGATTATCTCGCCCTGGGTGAAGCGTGATTTTGTTAGTCATGTGCACTATAGTTTTGGCAGTATTTTTAAAACATTCTGGCATATACTAAATCTTCCGTACCTGAACCAGTATGATGCCGGTGCAAGCGACCTTGGAGACTTTTTTATAAACGAACCGGATTATACACCCTATAATGCTGTTGAGGTTGATAAGAGAATTTTCGATCCGCAAAAGGCAATGGACCCAATGGATGAAAATTTTAACTGGAAAGCTGTAAAGCAGAGTCCGGTGATGGACAATGTCGAAGATATGAGAGAGGATAGCAAGGAAAGAGATGAAGACAGACTTGAAAATCG
>JADFUQ010000502.1 GCA_015222065.1 Bacteroidota bacterium | reverse complement strand
TCGAAACTTCAGCCGGCCGGCTGACCATCCGGGCAAACGGTACAGCCGGGTTGTTCTACGGCACCCAGTCCCTGCTGCAGCTTATCCAAAAGGGCCGGCATGGGCTGTATGTAAAAGGAATGGTAATAACAGACTGGCCTGATATCTCCTGGCGTGCAGTGCATTACGATACCAAGCATTTCCAGGAGAAGAAGGAGTATGTGCAGGAATTCATCCGAACGCTGGCAAGTTACAAGATAAACATGCTGATCTGGGAGTGGGAAGACAAGTTTGCTTACCAGAGTCACCCGGAGATTGGCGCTCCGGGCGCTTTCACTTTAGAGGAAATGCAGGAACTTACCCGCTATGCGCGCAAATACCACATACAGATAGTTCCCCTGGTACAGGGGCTCGGGCATGTGAGCTTTATTCTCAAACACCCGGAGAACAAGCACTTGCGAGAGATACCGTCAAATAACTGGGGGTTCTGCCCGCTTAATGAGGGTACCTATAAGCTGATGTTCGACCTGTTAAAAGAAGCGATCGAGGCTACTCCGGGGTCGGAATACATCCATATCGGCTGCGATGAAACTTATGTACTGGGAAAAGGAGTGAATTGTGGTTGCAAGGCAAAGATGGAAGAGATTGGCAAATACGCGTTGAGACAGATATACATCAACCGGGTCGCCGACCAGATGAAAAAGTGGGGACGTAAACCCATATCCTGGGCCGGCGGATATGATCCGAATGAAAAAGTGAAACCCACGGAGGGATTAATTACCTGGGGGGGATATGATTCCATAAGAGATATGGAAGCGTTGGAAAAGGGCTACCCGCTTTATATTTACGATCCCAACCCGGGTATTGAGCACCTTTTCCTGCCTTATTTCTATAAGGAGACAATCTATAACCAGTACGGATCTCACCTCGAAAAGGCTTACAGATGGCTCACTAAGTGTGTCCTGACCGGGAATTTCCAGGGCATGATCTCCACATCATGGAATTGTTCCGGGGTTCATAACCAGATATGGATGTTGCGTTATATCACTGGTGCAGAGTATTCCTGGAGCGGCAAGGGGCCTGATCTGGCTGAGTTCGAGGATAAATATTTCATAAATTACTATGGTCCCCTGTCCCGGGACGTTAAGGAGCTTTTTATTTTGCTCAACAAGTGTTGCTACTACTATATGGATGCTTTCGAAGGCAAGGTCTGGCACTGGGGGGAGGTAGGCAAGACCCACTTGCCGGATATGCCGCGTGATGATATCGAGTATGATCCTTTCTGGAACACAGAGTACAGCGAGATGGTCGGGCGCTCAAAAAAGCAACTGCCCAGAATGCAAAGGGTGCTGGATATCTGCCGTGTGAACCTTGAACTTGGTGTTAAGAACAGTTACGATTTCGAGCTTTTCACCAGTATTGCTGAACTTTTCAGGCATACCGCTAACACGTATCTGGCTCTGTCCGATCTCGAAAAAACGGTCACTCAGGCTCACCGTGCTCACTTTGATAATCCCGGGGCAGCATATAGCGCACTCCGGCACGCCGCCAACATTATCGAAAAAAACCTTGCTGAACGTGAGGAGGTATTCACCCGGATAAAAACCACCTGGGAAAAGTCCCAGTTGCCGAGGGGAATGTCGACTACGGAAAAAAAATATGTCCATGGCAGGGATCAGCAGCGCAATTTCGCCAACCGTACACCAGACCTCTCTTTTATGATTTACGATGAACAACTGCTCGGGCTGGAAAAATATCTGGAGCAACTGCAGGATTACATAGAATGGTATAAAAAGAAATATTTATAAACTTCTCAAAACGACAAGTTTAAACTACCGGCAACTACCGGTCGATTAATGTGAATTTTGGCAAATGGCAATCAATGCCAGGTGGCTTATTTTCTTGAAAAAGGATTCGGGATTTTCACTAAATCCTCTATTATCTTCCCATTATGTTCAAATCGTGCAAGAGAATACACATTCCCATAAGGCCCAATTGCAATTGAATTCACATAGGTTGGCCTGGTGCCATCTGTATAAAAAACAGGACCATGATCAATATATTTACGGTTTGGTATATTATAGGTTACCAGATGGAGGTTCTCCAGCCCTCTTGCAGCACCCATTGCAATATGTTCCTTCCCTTTTACCCGTTGACCATCAATATAGATCGGTCCACCGGTGAGATAATACAGTGTCTGTTCATCCGGGCCAAGTTGAAATCCTAAATATCCGTAACTGAATTGATCAAACATACCACTTTTTTTTGACGGCTCCGAGGTAATCCTGTCCACTATTTCAATTTCAGGCTTTCCGGGATCGAACCGGAATAAATACCCGGAATTTCCGTGTACTCCATAAGCAACTCCCTCGGGAGGATACCAGAAAATGCTCCGCCAGTTATAACCCATACTTCCCGGTCTGGTGGGATCATATTCTCCAAAATAATCAATATCTAAATCAACACCATCCACTTTGTTAAGTATTTCTGAATCAGGGATATACGCAAATATGTCTCCCTCAGAAGTAGAGAAATACACTGCCCCGTCTCTCTGGTCAACGAACATGGAGCGACACAAAACGCGATAATCATCCCCGGGAATTCCGGCTTCCCCATTCGCGGAAACCAGGCCGAGATTTATCAGATTATCCTTATCTATATCATAATGGATAAAATACCCCTTTGGCCAGGTAATGGCATAAATCTGTCCCCGTTCTTTGTCCATTTCCATTGTAATAATTCCTTCCCCTTCCGGCATAATCGCCAAATCTTCAAAATCCCCGCTGTTAAGATCGAAAGACAGTATATGCCCGCCCGGATAAAGCTTGTATCCATCAGGTGGATTTTCCGGTAATCGTTCCATACCCTCGATCATTTCATAATACCCTACATGTGTTGAGAAATATAATTTACCATGGCTTTCATAAAACCTTACATGGCTTTTACCCTGAGGAATAGTGTTCATGTCTTTTTCGCCGCAGATATCTGTTAAGTCAGTCAGAAATTCGACTTTATCCGAGTCAGGATCATAGACATAGACCTGACCACCCGTATCAATGGATTGCGAAGAGAGAACATAATAGATTTCTCCATTGCTGGCAGTCGAAATAGCATTATACGTATCATGCGCCAGGTTAAATCCGGAATAATACTTCTTTGCTACCAGCGGATGATCAATCAGCTGGTGTTGTGATATGGAGGTCTGTGGTACTCCTGCCTGCTCTGCTAATCTCACCATTTCCCGGATGATCAGCATTTCAATATTTGATTTCCATGTGCCGGGTAATCCGTAAACCATTTGCGATGTTGCACCTTCATAACCTCCTTCCTCAAGTATGGTAGCGGAAGGAATATAAGCCATCACATCGTTTGAATAGCCCAGGACAAATATATCCTGACCGAAAATCTGCTTGAGCACAATGGCATATTCTATTACCGTTTCACCTCCTAAACTCATAACCAGTTGATCACCAATCTGCCAAACCTGCAAAGGGCAGGGATACGACGTTATTACTGATTCGCCCCGTCCGGTTTTTTCAAGCATATTCGCAGCCCAGCGTTTTTGATAACCTGATGAGTTTTGCACTATCTGCAACAATTCATCTTCAGTTGGCGGGCTGTTTAACGGCAATTCAATTTCGGAATATGCTGTTGACAGTTGTGGGGAGAGTTTCCGCATATCCTCAGCCAATACTTTCTCTACGGCAGATGCCAGATCCCGACCATATTGTTGTGCCAATGTTACTGACAGACGGGGAATGGGATTCTGATCCCCTCCCGCACCTTGAAAAAACAGCGCCGTTACGCCAGGGTGTGACTTTTCCAACTCTATCTGTGCATATCCCGGATAATCTCCGGACCATTTATAACTGTCCAAAACAGTCGGATGGCAGGCATATCCAAACGCTACAGCCTTTAAATCCCCGGTTTCATTTACCACTTTTATCACCGGAACCGCATGATCGTTCGGACCTTTTAATTCAGTTTGCAGGATTAATGTTGACTCATCGTTATTTCGCCTGTTCACCTGAAACCGGGTTACCCCATTTTGTGCATATATCTGTACCGGTTCTATGGATTGGAATGCTTCGTCAACTATAGCCACAATCTGACCTGCCAGCTTATCAGAATATTGCCCGATTATTTTCAGTTGATGCGGATCAAGGGGATAGATATCATACAGGGCATCCTTCAAAACGGGGCCGGAATGCGTGTGCGAACTATTTAGTATTATCTGATCCCTTGATAATTCGAACTTTGCTTCTAACCGGTCCCTGATGCGGTCAGATATATTCTTTGGTAACCCTAATAAGTCTGTAGTTACGAGTACTGCCCGCTTCCCTCTTGCATCCTCGATAACCAAAGCCTTTGCCCACAGATCATGCAGTGTGCCTTCCGATGGGCGGTCACGTTTGGCGTATCCTGCCAGCCACATAGAATGTTCCGGAGTAATCACCACCCGTGCAACCCCTGCCTTCCATCCTGTGGTACTTCCATTCATATCTTCGAATGCATTCGCGGAAAAGAAAGTCAGGATTAAAAAGAAAGAAAAAATTGAAATAATAATTGCTCTTTTCATTTTTTGAGTGATTCCCGGATTTTACCGGCGTTTTTATTAATTTTTTCAATCGCCATGGCAATATCATTCATGTCCGACCTGGTTCCAAGCAACATTCTTTGCGAAAACCATACTGCCTCTTCATTACATAAACGGTCATTCTCCGGGCATTGATTTCGTTCTAAATATCCATTGAAATCCAACATTTCCTTTGGATACACTTTTTGAAAGTTTTTCGATTGAAACGCGTTATCTAAATATGGCATATTATTTAAGGTTGCATATCCGCTTGAACAAGGAATCCCCTCTGCGGTGAGCGCTTTAAGAAATCCTTCTCTTGACAGACCCTGGAATTCCTCTTTTTTATACCGGAAGGGGAACAAATGGAAAGCTGCCCTGGTCACACTTGGGTAGAGTTCATACGGTATGATCCCCGGGATATCCCTGATCTGCGACTTCAGATATTCAGCATTTTCGCTCCGTGTGGTGGTCTGTCCCTCCAGACGTTTCAATTGTGCCAGCCCAATAGCTGCCTGGTATTCTGTTGTCCGGCATTTAGTGCCTAAAATAACATATTCTCCCGATACTGTTCCAACGACTTTACCATACGGGCGCCCAAAATTGTGAAATGAAAAGCAGCGGTCCATAAATTCATCGTCATTGCTTACGATAGCTCCACCCTCGCCAATGGGTAAATTTTTCGAATTCTGGAAGCTAAAACATCCTGCATGGCCGAAAGTCCCCATTTTTTGGTGGTTTATTTCTGCTAGCCACGCCTGACAGGCATCCTCAACGATAATCAAATTATGTTTTTTTGCAATCTGCATAATTCGGGGCATATCGGCAGGCAAACCCAAAATATGCACTGGAATTATCGCTCTGGTGCAAGATGTAATTTTTTCTTCAATTTTATCCGCATCAATTTGGAAGGTAGCCGGATTTGTATCAACGAAAACTGGTATCGCACCAACCATCAGGACAGCTTCAATGGTGGCAATAAATGTATAAGGAGGAACAATTACTTCGTCTCCTGCACCAATATCCAGCTGGCGAAGAGAAGTGATCAAAGCATATGTGCCATTTGTAGTTGCTAAACAACGCTTTATTCCAATCGTTTCAGCCCATTTCTTTTCGAATTCGTCCACTACAGTTGCACGTGACCATATGCCGCTTCGAAGAACTTTAATAACTTGTTCTTCATCTGTTGCCGGATCCCATATTGGCCAACCCGGCCAGCCTTTGGTTCGGACAGGCTGTCCACCAAGTATTGCGGGAGTCCCGGTATCCTGTAAACGGTTAGCGAACAGGTTCGTTGTTTTACCCATTGTAAGAACTGCCCCTATACCGGTTAGTGAGCTCTGTTTTACAAATTTACGCCTTGAATATTTTTTTCTCATTTTGTTTGTATTTTACGTTATAAATATCTTGTAATCCATATAAATAAAATATTGAATCCCAATCACAAAATAAAGAGTAGCCCATTATAAGTTTTGTGACTATTCAGTGTCATAAGTTTGTAATGCCTAAAATGGCTAATCTCATTATACTTTGCATTTTTAAGTCGATTGCCGACTGCCGACTGTGGACTGGACTGTGGACTGCCGAATGATTAGTTACAAAGTTTTTATAATGTTAGCATTTCATTTAAAAGTAAGTAAATTTACAAATTATTTATAAAAAAATATAAAATATCCTGTAAAGTAATTATCTGAAAGATTTAAAAGGCAGTATTTGTTCTATTTACTTATCTACTTAAAATAAATGAAAAATTAGTTACATTAACTTCAACAATATAATAAGCCATAAAATATAAATATAGTGAAAATCGAAAAAAAATATAAAGAAGAAAGACCTTTTGAGAAAGAGGATAAGATCCCTGAAGTTTTAGTACTTTCACGGAAGAGAGTAATGCCTGTAAATAAGTCCGGGATCACTCCCCGGAATCTATTGAAGATCAAGCCTATCCGGATAATAGTTAAATCGAAATACTATCCTATTGTTCCGCAACTTATTAACTTGTCTGTTTTCGTGGTTTTAATTATCGGCAGTATAGGCGTTGGCTACAATCCTAAGATTGCTCCTTACATTGCCAATACCAATTTGGCAAACCAAATTGTATGGAACATCTGGTGGCCGTTCACTCTGGTTTTTGCCGCGATTGCCGGGCATCTTTGGTGTTCAATCTGCCCCCTGGAACTTGTGAACTCCCTGGGAAGCAGGATAGGTCTTAAGAAAAAAGCACCAGGTTTTTTAAGAAGCGGATGGGTAGTAACCCTGTTCTTTGCGTTCATTCTTTTTGGAGCCGGTAAATATTTAGGTCTCCAGGCAGTACCACGGACTATGGCAATCTATCTGATTACTGTCATATCTCTTTCATTTATATTAGGTCTGATCTTTGAAAAGCGTTCTTTCTGCTCGTATGTATGTCCCTTGGGAAGTATCATTGGCATGTATTCCTACATAGCCGGCACACAGTGGCGGGCTGATGATCCGGCTGTCTGTAAAGAATGCAAGACCAAAGATTGTGTGGCTAAAAGGAACCGTTACAAACTGACCGGTCATTCCTGTACCTCGAATATCAATCCGGCCAGGATACCCGATAATCGTGAATGCCTTCTATGCACCCATTGTTTGAAAGTATGTCCTTCGGCAAATTTCAAATTTTCCCTGTGCTTGCCGTTCACTGATTTCTTTAAAAATATAAAGCTGACACTCGCTGAAATGGGTATGCTTATGCTAATTATCGGCTTTGTGAATAATAACTGGCATGCGCTCGTTGTTTTCACCCTTATACCATTAGTACTTTGCCTGCTTGTTTCCTGGAGGACACTGAAACCCATGCTTAATGCTTTTATGGTCCTTCTTATTCCCACTACTGCTGTAGCCCACATGCTACATGCCTTCCGGGGTATGATTTGGAACTGGCCTGTGTTTAAGCTTAATCTACTGGATCCATTAGGTGTCCGCACAGCTAACATGCTGGCAGAGAAAATAATGATTATTGACCGTAACGGGCTGGGCCCTGCCTGGAGACTATTTGGCACCACAACAGGGCTTCTCTATGGGGCTGTGTTTGCAGTTTCTGTAGCGATAATACTTAAAAGCCCGTTAACAGAGAACATTAACCGGACTGGGAAACTGCTGTTGATATTAAGCGTAGCTTCCTATATCGCAAGCTTCTATATAAAAGTTTAATTTAAAAGAGTCTTTAACGTAAAGGTTCAGGCATCAGTATCCCTCCTATCTGGGGGGGATAGAAATAGCCCATGGAAGCCGCTGTAACACCCAGGCGGTACTGCCTGTCCTGCATAAGACAAATCCGGCGGGTATCAGTTGGGATCGTAGTCGAGTAAAT
>JADFUQ010000501.1 GCA_015222065.1 Bacteroidota bacterium | reverse complement strand
TACCCAGTAACCAGTAACCAGTGACCAGTAACCAGGACAAGACAGACAGATAAAACTTAAAAGAAAAGAGGGAATAGTGGTTACCTGTTAATAAATATTGTTTCCATTCCATTTCATTTTCTTATTTTTAGAGTAAATTATTTTTTTGATCATTATGAAAGAAAAAGTCGGAATACTCAGGGAAACAAAAACACCTCCCGACCGCAGGGTGGCAGTTACACCTTCACTGGCATTTGAGATGAAGAAAAAATTCCCGGATGTTGAATTAAGAGTCCAGGGGAGCGATCTGCGCTGTTTCCGCGATAAAGAATATACTGATTCGGACATAAATGTGCAGGAGGATATTTCTGATTGCGATATCCTGATTGGAGTAAAGGAGGTTAATATTCCAGCCCTGATACAGGATAAAACATACCTGTTTTTTTCACATATAGCTAAAAAACAACCCTATAACAGGGAACTTTTACAGGAAATAATCAGGAAGAGGATTACCCTTATTGATTATGAGTACATGACAGATGAGAATAACCTTCGTGTTGTGGCATTCGGTCACTGGGCGGGTATTGTAGGGGCTTATAACGGACTGCGTGCCTGGGGGAAAAGATACAATTCCTACGATCTGAAACCGGCTCATGAGTGTCATGATATGAGAGAGATGTTAAATGAGTTAAAAAAAACGGATATCCCTGCAATAAAAATATTAATTACAGGTGGAGGAAGGGTTACATACGGAGCCCTGGAAACGTTAGCTTCTTTAAATTTACGTGATATTTCGCCGGAAGAGTTTCTTACCGTGACCTTTGATGAACCGGTATTCTGCAGGATCGATCCCGACCATTATGTTCGCAGGAAAGATGGCAGAACATTTGATCTTCAGCATTTTTTTGACCATCCTGCTGAATATAAATCTACATTCCGGCCTTTTACAAAAGTTACCGACCTGTTAATACTTTGCCATTTCTGGGATCCTGCATCCCCCCTGTTTATGACAAAGGAAGATATGCGGTCTGATGATTTCAACATCAAGGTAATTGCTGATGTAAGCTGTGATATTGATGGTCCTGTTCCGTCAACAATCAGAGTTTCGACAATCGCTGAGCCGTTTTATGGTTATAATCCTTTAACAAATGAGGAATCAGAGCCATTTGACAAGAAAAGTATTACAGTAATGGCAGTGGATAATTTGCCGGGTGAGCTGCCACGTGATGCTTCAGAGGAGTTTGGAAAAACATTACTGGATAAAATTTTGCCTTCATTATTAGGTGAGGATAGAAAGGGAATTATTGAAAGAGCAACCATTGCTAAAGATGGAAAGTTAACAAAGAAATTTGCTTACCTCCAAAACTATCTGGAAGGGAAAGAATAGGGGTAACCTGCAACACTGCATCACAGTCTTCTATAAACTAATCAGAACTTTAGAGATTTTTCAATGCATGGATTGTTTCAGAGGGATTATCTGAACTAAAGACAGTATTTCCTGCCACCAGAACATCAACACCTGCTTCAACCAGTTTTTTGGCATTTGATAAATTCACACCACCGTCAACTTCAATAAGGGCTTTTGATCCGGTTTTTTTACGTAGTTTAACAAGTTTGCTTATTTTTTCATAAGAACTTTCAATAAATTTCTGTCCACCATACCCGGGATTAACTGTCATTATTAAAACCAGTTCAAGTTCAGGCAGAATTTCTTCAAGCAGATCTACCGGGGTATGTGGATTAAGTGAAACGCCCGGTTTCATTCCCAGGTTTTTTATTACCTGCACTGTTCTGTGCAGATGTTTGCATGCTTCATAATGGACAGTAAGAACACAGGCGCCAGCTTCATGAAATTCATTCAGAAATTTATGCGGTTCTACAATCATCAAATGTACATCAAGTGGTTTTGATGCAAGTTTCTTAATATTTTTAATCAAATGAAATCCAAAAGAGATATTTGGAACAAAAACCCCGTCCATAACATCAATATGAACCCAATCAGCTTCGCTGTTGTTTATTTTATCAATCACATTTTTCAAACAGCTAAAATCAGCAGTTAGTATCGATGGTGCAACCAGATGGTTCATGTGGAACAGTTTTTATTTCCAGACAAAAATAAGAAATCCCTGAAAATCAGGGAACTATTTTTTCAAAATGTTTACTTAGTGAGTGATCCCGGTAAAATTAAGAGATTCTACCTGTCTGTTATTGAATCAATTTCAGCCCAGGTATGTTTTCAGTATTTTACTACGGGTTGTATGTTTAAGTCTTTTTAATGCTCTTTCTTTGATTTGTCGTACCCTCTCCCGGGTAAGTTTAAATACCTCACCGATTTCTTCCAGTGAATGCTGGTGACGTCCTGCCAGGCCAAAATAGAGATTGATTATATCTGCTTCCCTGTTAGTAAGAGTTTTCAGAGCTCTTTCAATTTCTTTTTTAAGAGAGTCGGTAAGTAGATCTTTTTCAGGGCTCGGAGAGTCTTTGCTGAGATAAACATCATACATATTTCCGTCATCGTCATTTCCAAGCGGGGCATCCATAGATACATGTCTTCCGGAGTGACGTATAACATCTTTTATATCTTCAGGTGCCAGTTTAAGCAATTGACCTATCTCACGGGCAGTAGGTTCTCTTTCGTATTTTTGCTCTAAATAGGCAAAGGTTTTATTAATTTTGTTTATCGAACCTATTTTGTTTAAAGGCAGTCTGACAATTCTTGCTTGTTCAGCCAGTGCTTGCAGGATTGATTGTCTGATCCACCAAACAGCATATGAAATAAATTTAAAACCCCTTGTTTCATCAAATCGCTGAGCAGCTTTAATAAGTCCTAAATTTCCCTCGTTGATCATATCCGGGAGACTCAAGCCCTGGTTCTGATATTGCTTTGATACGGAAACGACAAATCTAAGATTTGCTTTTACCAGGATAGTGAGAGCATCAATATCATCATTGTGAATTCTTCTGGCAAGTTTAACTTCCTCATCTGCAGTTAAAAGATCAACCTTACCAATTTCATGAAGATACTTATCAAGTGAGGCAGTTTCACGGTTTGTAACTTGTTTTATGATCTTAAGTTGACGCATAGATAAACCTATTGGCAAAAAAATTGTACGAGAAATAAATTAAAAGGTTTCATTTTTTATAAAAAAAAACATTTTTTTATTTTTTTTTTGTTAATTATTTCGAATTGTTTATACTTGCACTATATTTCCATGTAGCGTATTACATTCCTAATAAGTTTTAATCCATTACATATTATCTCAATACTATCTGAGAATTTCACAGAATTATTTTTATAAACCCATTTTTATACTAGATGTACGATATACTTGAATTGAATAATAAGAAAGTTGCTGAATTAAGGGATATTGCTAAAAACCTTAAAATAAAGCGTGTCGACTCGTTACGTAAACAGGATCTGGTTTACAAAATCCTTGACGAACAGGCAATAACAGCTACTGATAAGAAAAAGTCCGAAATAAAAAAGCCCGGCAGAAATGAAAAAGCTGAAGTTAAAAAGTCAAAAAGAGAAAGAATACCCTTGCTGAAATCAGGGAAAAAGGAATCTGATAAGAAAACATACAGCACCAGGGATGACCATAAGCAGAGACCTGTTAAACAGGATGTTCCGGAATCTTCCGGGGAAAAGCAAGAATATGATAAAAAACCAGGCAAATTCCAGTCACCTGCGAAAACAGAAAAAAGGATTGATTTCAATAAGTCTGATACAAGAGATCATACAGCACCACCTCAGCAAAAAGAAAAGCCGAAAACCAGTAAAGATTTTAAAAAATCCGATACTCCGGTCCCTGATCTTAAGCATCAAACACGGGAAAAGTTAAGCGGCAGTAAGGATTTTAAGAAATCAGGGCCG
>JADFUQ010000500.1 GCA_015222065.1 Bacteroidota bacterium | reverse complement strand
CTTACTACTTACTTCTTCTAGTGATGAGTGTAAAATACCATTTCTCCCTTTTAAGGCTGATATTGAATTTATTACCGTTCTTTTCCTCAATCCACTTATTTTCTTTTACCATTTGATACTTTTCATTAAGCATTTTTAAAGTCTCCTTCAGTTCACTGTAATCACACATCAGCTTCGTATATGTACAGGTATCATTTTCAGAAAGGAAAAACAAAAAGGTTTTTGTTCCGAACCTGTTTTCAAACTTAAGGTAGTTATAATACTCATTTTTCGTATCGTCATTCAGTCTGAACTCATTCTGAGTTTCTCTCATAATTTTTTTAATATCATCGCTGTGATACCCAATCAGATTTTGACTCTTAATAGCCCCTGACAATAAGAGCAGAAATGATATTATAATAATTCTGTTCATGTATTGATCAATCTATTGATTTTACAGGTGCAAATATCAGACCGTTATGGTACTTCTACAGTGTTTAAGATTTTAGTTACAATATCAACCGATATTACATTTTCAGCCTCCGCTTCATATGTAAGTCCAATCCTGTGACGAAGAACATCATTACAAACCGCCCTGACATCCTCGGGGATCACGTATCCTCTTCGTCTGATAAAGGCATAAGCTTTAGCAGCCATAGCAAGGTAGATACTTGCCCTTGGTGATCCGCCATAATTAATCATATTTTTAAATACCGGTAGTTTGTATTCTTCCGGATACCTGGTAGCAAAAACTATATCAAGAATATACCGTTCAATTTTTTCATCCATATATACATCCTTCACAACATCCCTGGCTTTCAGAATATCGGAAGGATCAAGAATAGTATTTGCAGCGGGGAATACTTTTTCAAGGTTTTCCCTGATAATCAATTTTTCTTCATCTTTCTTAGGGTAATCAATAACTACTTTAAGCATAAACCTGTCAATCTGGGCTTCCGGCAACGGATAAGTACCTTCCTGTTCTATTGGATTCTGAGTTGCCAAAACAAGGAATGGTTCTTCGAGAGGATAGGTTTCAGATCCAATTGTAACCTGTCTTTCCTGCATTGCTTCAAGAAGTGCACTTTGAACTTTAGCAGGAGAACGGTTTATTTCATCAGCAAGAATAAAATTGGAAAATACAGGACCCTTTTTAACTATAAATTCCTCTTTTCTCTGACTGTAGATCATAGTACCGAGTAAATCGGCAGGCAGCAAGTCAGGAGTAAATTGTATTCTGTTAAATTTAGCCTTAATAGTTTTAGCCAATGTGGTAATTGCCAGGGTTTTAGCCAGTCCCGGCACACCTTCAAGAAGTATATGTCCGTTAGATAACAACCCGATTAAAAGCCCGTCCAGTAAAGGTTTCTGTCCGACAATTACTTTACTCATCTCGGTTTTTATCATTTCAACGAAAGCACTCTCCTTTTCGATTCGCTCGTTCAACTCTTTAATATTAATAGTATTGCTCATAGGTTAATATATTTTTATCAGAAATTTACAAATTTACTATCGTTTATACATTCTCAAAAGAAAAAGGAAACTTTTCCTTTATAAAAACGTCCACAAATTTCACTAAAAATCCGGTACGCTCGTGTTAAAAAAAGTTAAAAATTATGTTGCAGTGTCAAAGAGTTACGTGTTACCACCCACATTTGTTACCACTACGGCGGACGAAGCGAGTTGCGGGTTACGAGTTAAGAATTGCCTTTTGCCTTTTTACTTGACACTACCTACTCACCTTACTCACTGCCCTCTACTTGTCTTGTACGTTCTGTATTTTTAAACGCACGTGGTGACTCCGAGCCATGCCGTGAGTTTTTTTTGAAAGAATATTGGAAAATTTCCACAGAAAATATTAATCTTGATGTTTATTTATATAATAAACTATCATGCAAAAGGGAACTCACTGTAAATATTTTGTCTATCTATCTTACAATGGTACAAATTATCATGGCTGGCAGGTACAAACAAATACACTAACAGTTCAGGAAACGCTGAACAATGCCTTGTCAACTATGCTGCAGGAAGAAATTGAAACTGTTGGTGCGGGAAGGACTGACACCGGTGTACATGCAAGCTTCTTTACGGCGCATTTTGAATCGTTAAATGATAAACTTGACAGGGATAAAAAATGGGTTTACAAACTGAACGCTATCCTTCCGGATGATGTTGTAATTAACAAGATAACCAGAGTATCCCCGGATTCTCATGCACGATTTAATGCACTAAGCAGAACTTATAAATACTTTATAAGTAAAAATAAAGATCCGTTCAACCGCGAATTTTCTTATCTTTTATATGGTCAGCTTGATGTTAACAGAATGAATAAAGCTTCTCTTCTCCTTTATGATTACACTGATTTCACTAGTTTTTCCAAACTTCATACTGATGTTAAAACAAATAACTGCAGAGTGTCCCTGGTAAAGTGGGAACAAACCGGTAATCAGATAATATTTACTATTAAAGCCGACCGCTTTCTTAGAAATATGGTACGGGCAATTGTGGGTACCCTGCTGGAAGTAGGACGTGGAAAATTGGGGATCGATGAATTCAGGAAGATCATTGAATCAAAGGACCGGTCGCAGGCTGCTACTTCAGCACCTGCTCATGGTCTGTTTCTCACAAATATCGAATATCCCAATCCGGGATAAGGATAGAAGTTATACGTTATATGCTGCCACGTGAAATACAATGCTTGCCCTGTTTACCCTATGAAATTCTTTTTATTTCATTGGGGTTAAATTTGAGGTACGAAAACATTTCACCAGGGAAGGAGCATATTTCACTGTGGTTAGCTAAAATCTTTTTCCATTGCTGCTTTGAACATTTCCTTGCTCTTCCGGGCTTTTGCTAAAATAGCAGGTTTCATGAAAGGCAGGAATGTTACCCAAAAAAATCCGTTCCCATGTGCTTCATTTTCAGTTATTACAATAGTGGAGCCATCTCCCGGAATAAATATAACAGTTGTACTTACAGTAATTCTTTTTTCATCCAGCGTGTACTCGATTAGTTTATTCCACTTTATCTTTTTTATCTCCTGAATAACTGTTGTTTGCTTTCCATTATTATTAAGCACCAATTTTAACCTGGTCCCCTGCCCCATCATAAAGCCTCCCATATATTCAATTCTCTCAAAACCGGGAATCCATTGCCCCATCTTTCCAATATCCGTATATCCGGTAAATACTTTTTGCACCGGAACATTTATAGTAACTTCAGTCCTGTAATGTATGTTCCGGAAGATCCTGGAAAAAATTACCAGACAGATAACAAGAATAACAAAAATGACAGCTATATACTTCAGTGTTTTCATCTGTTTATTGTTTATTATGTAATGATATTTCTACCAGTATTGTGAAACATGCAACACAATTACTCACTCCCACAAGCCATCCCACTACCCGTTCGTGAGGTTTGGCTAACGCCAAACGCACTCTTCGACACTTAGACCTTTTGACTATTCGACTTCTTCATTCTTCCAAACCCTCCATGATTCTTCAGCTTGATTTTTAAGCATTTGCAGACCATTCATTACACCGGCTCCACGCTTTTTACCTTCCATAAGAAACCGTGTTACTGAAGGATTATAGATAAGGTCATACAGTAAATGTTTTTCAGACAGATACCTGTAAGGGAGATCTGGTAGCGAACCTGTATCAGGATACATTCCCACGGGTGTTGTATTAATGATAAGAGTATTGTTTTGGAATGTTTTCTTATCTACATCCTTATAAGAAATACATCCCGGTTTACCGGTCCTTGACACTAATTGATACTTAATATTCAATTTATTAAGTCCACAGACAACAGCTTTTGAAGCCCCTCCTGTACCAAGAATAAGTGCATTCTTATGTTTTTTTGAAATATCAGCCGATAATGATCGAATAAAACCAATTATATCGGTATTATAACCTTTTAAAAAAAAAATATTTTTCTTTCGTGATATAGTAATTGTATTTACTGCTCCGGCTTTATTAGCTTCAGGATCAATATCATCAAGAAACGGAACCACCTTCTCTTTATAGGGTATAGTTACATTAAGTCCACAAATTTCCGGATTATCAATAACAAGTGGCATTATTTCCCCGATACTATGCAGTGGGAAATTCAGATATTCTACATCGCTAATCATTTCTTTTCTGAATTTTTCTGCAAAATACTTTTCAGAAAATGAATGTGTTAATGGAAATCCTATCAGGCCATATTGTTTCATTGTTACTGGTTACTGGTTTCTAGTATCTGGTTACTGGGTGCTGGTTTGAACCTTGAACTCTTCCTTCTTCCTCCTTACTCAACCACTCACCTTACTTACCTTACTCACCTACTCTCCTATCTTCACTTCAGCATATCGTTCAATAATCCATATGGTAATAATTCCGGTTATCATAAGCAAAATACTAATAATTACTTCATTATTAAATTGTTGAGGAAGGTATTTTTCATAGCCTATAACAACCGGATCACCACCGGATTTAAGCAAAATTTCACCAAGCCGGTTGATCTGATATACCTCATTTTTCCATGGCCAGAGAATACTAAGCGAACCAAGTATAAAACCTGTAAGAAGTGAAATGGTCTGATCTTTATACCGTTTGAATATCCATGACAGAATATGTGAAAAAGCAAGTAGTCCGACAACAGTACCCACTCCTACAGGAATAAGAATTCCCAAATCAAATTCATTTACCGCTTTAATAAAGATCAATTCGTAGTTACCCATCAGAATAAGAACAAATGACCCTGAAAGTCCGGGTAAGATCATACTGCAAATAGCAACAACCCCGCAAAGTATAAGGTAATAAATATGGGAATTTTCTGTTGCAGGGTTTAAAACTGATAATAGAACAGCTATAAGGGTACCTGCAAGAAATGTAATCACAACCCAGATATCAACTTTTT
>JADFUQ010000072.1 GCA_015222065.1 Bacteroidota bacterium | reverse complement strand
CTAAGTCCCGTTAGGGACGAAATATTAGTTAGTTTAGTTTAAGATACACAAAATAGAACAGAGCCTATTAATAACGTAATTAACTGTTTCAAAAAAATCGCGGATATTTCTATTTACTATTTACTTCTTACTATTTATTTCTTACTATTTACTATTTACTTCTTACTTCCTACTTCTTCATCCAGTTCCTTGCCAAGAAAATGCTTAAACCAAAACTGGACACTTTCCCTTGTTGAATGAGCCCGTTTTGGTCCGCCCCAGCCATGACGTCCGCCGGGGTATAACATAAGTTCAAAATCTTTACCCAGGTTTTCCATCTTTGATATCAGCTGAATAATGTTTTGCATATGTACATTATCATCCATTGTTCCGTGGGTAATAAGAACGTATCCCTTATACTTATCAGCATGTGTCATTACAGAACCGTAGTCGTATCCCTCAGGATTTTGTTCAGGGGTGTCCATGAATCTTTCTGTATATACATTATCATATAATCTCCATGATGTAACTGCCGAACTTGCAAGACCATGAGTAAAGTAATCAGCTCCTGCAGTCATTGCCATTAAGGTCATGTAGCCACCATAACTGCCACCTGTAATGCCAATTCGTTCGGGATCAATAAAAGGCTTTTCCCTTAACCATTTTACTGCTTCAATATAATCATGTGTTTCCCACTTTCCGAGGTTCCTGTGCATAAGTGCAACGCCCTTTTTGCCATAATGCCCTGTACCACGGTGATCGACCGAGATAGTAATGATACCGTTCTGGGCGTAATAATGATCACTCAGTGAATACCCTGCCGAATTTCTTACTGATGCTGCATTTGGACCACCATATATTGAAAACCGTACAGGATATTTTTTTGTTTTGTCAAAATCGGGTGGGAGGGTCCATTTTGCAGGTAACTCCCAGCCATCTGATGTAGGGATAGTGAAAAGCTCAACTTTCCCCAGGTTGTATTCATCCATTATATCAGATTTCGAGTCTCCAAGCATACGGATTGATTTCCCTTTTGCAGAAAACAATTCCATTTTTGCAGGAGTATTGATATTGCTGTATGTATCAGTGAAATATTTTCCTTTCGGAGAAACATTTACCCTGTGGGTTCCCTGAATTGATGTAAGCTTTTTTAGTTCTTTTCCATTCAGTTTGATACTGAATAGATGATTCTCAGTTGATTCGCCTCCTGTTCCTGTAAAATATACAATTTTCTTCTTTTCCACCACTTTTGAAATACCGGTTACACGCCAGTCAAAATCGGTAACTTTACTTATTAACTTTCCCGACATATCGTAGTAGTATAAGTTTCTCCAGCCACCTACATCACTTCTCAGCAGAAAACCGCTACCGTCCTTAAAAAAGTAGAGGTCTTCAAAAAACTCGACCCACGATTTTTGCTTTTCATTATATATTTTCGTTTTCTTTCCTGTTTCCGGATCAGACGAGAACAATGTAATTTCATCCTGGTCGCGTGGTATATACTGGTATATTAAATATTTGGAATCCCTGGTCCAGAAAGGCCATGCAACATACCTGTCAACTTCCTCATTTGTATCTATCCATACAGTTTTTGCTGTTTTTATATTTGCAATACCTAACCGTACTTCGGGATTCGGATCACCCGGCTTTGGATAGGGTGTTACTTCCAATTCACCATGAATACCATCTGCTCTGAAAAGGGTAAACTCGGGAACAGGGTTATCATCAAACCTGAGGTAAGCCAGTTTTTTACTGTCAGGCGACCACCAGAATGCACGGTAACGTGAACCACGTCCAAGAATTTCCTCATAATAAACCCACGAAGCCCATCCGTTATAAATGCGGTCTGTTCCATCATTTGTCAATTGTTTCTCTTCTCCGGTAGCCAGATCAATAACAAATAAATTGTTGTCACGTGTAAATGCAATCTTACCTGCATCCGGTGAAAAAGTAACATTCTTTTCTTCTGATTCTGAACCGGTAAGCTGCCGGAATTCCTCTTCAGGCAAATTGTAATAATAGAGGTTACTATTCTTTCTGAAAATATAATGATTCAGGTCATCAGTGAAAATAAAATAATTCAGGTCATCAGTTCGCTTTTCACTCCTTCGCAAAGTGAAACCTTCAGGTAGTTTTTTATTGAATTCTTCATAATCCAGGTAAACACTTTCCTCTCCGGTAAGTGCATTTACCTTTATTACTGTTTGCTTCGTGTCTTCAGTTCTCAATTCAAGATAATAGTTGTCATCAAGCCATCCTGTAATTCGTGGAAGCGGGTTGGTTAACCGGGGTTCACCGCGAGAAAATACCTGTTCATAGGTAAGATCTTTCTTTTGAGAAAATCCTTCATTAAAAAACAAAGTTCCTGACAGTACCAGGAACAATATTAGAATTAAGTTTTGGTATTTCATGACTTTGTTTAGGTTAATAAATAGTTAATGTTGAGGGTTATATACTAAAAGTTTCTGAGAATACAAGGTTAAATAAATGTTTTTTGACTTTAAAAATGTTCAATTTAATAAATTTCATACAGAATAAATTTCTTTGTCGAAAAAAAGTAATCTTTTCTTTCAAACCTTTAATTTTTATTATCTTTAACAAAGTGATCTCACGAGCAGCAAGTGGGAAGGTCTGTGGGAGCGAGTAAAAAGCATTGAAACATCACCCAGGAAATAGAAATGGAATATATAAATGAAAAAAATATGTATAAATGAAGGAGGCTAAAAAGTTAATATATGCCGTAAGAAACCTTAGCCTTAGCCTCAGCCTTTAATACTTAAAAAATTTTGAACTTAGTCATGCTGCAAGCGTGACGATTTCATGAACGAAGTGAGTAAATTTCGACACACATATAATTGGTTACCTGAATCTGTTGTAGATCTTTTTATCGAGGTTGGGGAACTTACCAGGTTTACCGGGAGGTTTTTCAAAGAGCTTTTCCGTCCCCCGTTTGAATTCAACGAGTTTCTGTACCAATCATATATAGTGGGAGCCAAATCCTTGGGACTCATAGGTTTAACAGGGTTTATTTTAGGCCTGGTAATGACATTGCAATCACGTCCTGTATTAATAGAATTTGGCGCTGAAGCATGGTTGCCCGGAATGGTTTCTGTTTCGATAGTCACTGAAATAGGACCTGTTATTACAGCACTGATATGTGCCGGTAAAATAGCTTCACAGTTTGGTGCTGTTCTTGGATCTATGAGGGTTACCGAGCAGATTGATGCTATGGAAGTTTCAGGTGTTAACCCCATAAATTACCTGGTTGTTACACGCGTGCTGGCAACAACATTAATGGTACCTTTGCTTGTACTTTATGCTGATGCAATTGCACTTGCAGGAAGCTATATGGCAGTTAATATTCATGGTAATATATCTGCCACACTTTTTATTTTTGATGTATTTGATGTCCTGCACTTTTCCGATTTTCTACCTGCCGTGGTAAAAACTGTTTTCTTCGGGTTTATGATCGGTATCATAGGTTGTTATAAGGGATATTTTGCCGGTTACGGAACTGAAGGAGTTGGTAAAGCAGCCAATACCGCTGTTGTAAGTGCCTCGCTGGCTGTTTTTCTGATCGACCTTATAGCTGTGCAGGTTACACATATAATATATTGATAATAACCTGATTAATTACCTTCGGTGAGCTTCACTTCGTTCAGGTTCACAAATTAATCAGAAAGAAAAAAGATAAAAGGATAAAGACAAAAGTACTAATAACATAGCATGTTTGATAGACAATTAAATTATCAATAAAAAAGAAATCTGAATTTCTTATGTAAGTAATTCACTTTTTACTTTTTACTTTTGCCTTTTATCTTCTGCATGAATAATGCAGGCTTAATATTCTATAAGTTAATCAGGATTTATGGATTATGTTATTGAAATAGAGAATTTGAAGAAAACTTTTGAAGATAAGGAGATACTGAAAGGTATAAATCTCCATCTTCCGAGGGAAGAAAATCTTGCAGTATGTGGAAAATCCGGCATTGGGAAAACAGTCCTGATAAAATGTATGGTTGGATTGATGCAACCTGATTCGGGAAAGATCAATGTTTTGGGTAAGGATATGATGAACCCTTCTTTAAAAGATCTGGAATTTATCAGAAGAAAAATCGGGTTTGTTTTTCAGGGTTCAGCATTGTACGACTCTATGTCGGTTAGGGAAAATCTTTCATTTACACTTAAACGAAGTACTTTCTCAGGTTCGAAAACGGCAATTGCTGAAAGGGTGGAAGAGGTTCTTGAAAGTGTTGGATTAGTGGATGCGATAGATAAAATGCCGGCAGAACTGTCAGGTGGAATGAAGAAACGGGTAGGATTGGCGCGGACTCTGATCAAAAGTCCCGAAATTATCTTATATGATGAACCTACAACAGGCCTTGATCCGGCAACTTCAATGGAGATAAATGAAATGATACTGGATGTACGAAAAAGCAACAAAGTAACATCTGTTATTATTACTCATGATATGAATTGTGTCAGAATGACTTCCGACAGGATGCTCATAATCCACGATGGATTAATATATACAGAAGGTACATTCGAACAATTAAAATCATCGGATGATCCCTGGATAAGCTCATTTTTCAATAAAAAGGAGGAATAACTATGAAAATGAACAGAATCAAATCCATTAAGCTTGGCCTGTTTGTCAGTATCGGCATACTAATCCTGATTCTGGGTATCTATACAATCGGGCTTCGACAAAGTATTTTTGGAACTTCTCTGATGGTCAGGGGAATATTTACCGATGTAAAAGGATTACAAGTTGGTAGTAATGTCAGGTTTGCAGGTATTGATATTGGTGCAGTAAGCAATATTACAATTATTAATGATACCTCAATTCTGGTTAATTTTATGCTTGATAAGGATGTTCAAAAATTTATCAGGAAAGATTCAAAAGCAGTAATAACAGTTACAGGATTACTCGGAAATAAAGTGGTGAATATAATGCCGGGCTCTTTAAACAGTGAAATTATTGAAGAAGGGGATATTCTTCCTACCGACCAGGGTATTGAAATTTCGGATATATTGCGGGAATTGGAAAAATCTTCAAGAAATACTTCTGCTATCACTCGAAACATAATCGATATTACAGAAAAAATTAACAGGGGAGAAGGAATGTTTGGACAGGTATTTACAGACACCATTTTTTCACAAAATCTTGGTCGGATTAGTGTCAATACAGCCGAACTGACAGATAACTTTGCAACTATCACCGATCAGATCATCAATGAACGTGGACTGATTGGACATCTGTTATCTGATACTTCTTTGGTGAAAGAATTTCACCAGGTAAGTGATAACCTGACTATTGCATCAGAAAACCTGGTGAATATTGTAGAAAAAATAAAACAAGGTGAAGGGATTTTTGGAAAAGCTTTTACCGATACCTCATTTCTTCAAAATATTATATTTTCAAGTGCTAATACAAAAGATGCAACAAAAACTCTGGCTGAAATAACTAACCAGATAAAAGAAGGGAAAGGTTTCATAAATAAGTTATTGATGGACAGTACTTTCTCTGACAGTATTTCTACAACCCTTGAAAACCTGAACCGTGGAATTATTGAATTACAGGAGGCTTCCGATGCTGTAGAGCGTAGCTGGCTTATAAGGCTCTTCTCAGGAAGTAAGAAAAAAGAAAGAAAAATGAGAAAACAATAGGAAGAGAGGAAAAATGGAAAAATGGAAAAATGGAAAAGAGGGAATAAAGGGAATAGAGGGAGTAAAGGGGATAGAGGGAATAAGAGTAGAAGAGGTGAAAAGGAGAAGAGGTGATGAGGAAATGAGGAAATGGGGTGAAAAGGTGAAGAGGTGAAAATGGGACTGGTATAAGACCTATAGAAAGACCTGCCAGCGTGCGCCGAAGGCGTTCCTGGCAGAGTCTGAAGGAAGAAGTGAGATTGAAAGACGAAAAGATGGAGTGAAAGAGATACCAGTAACCAGTAACCAGTAACCAGTAACAAATTATACAAAATTTATTACTTATGAAAAATAACGTATCGGAACAGAATGTAGATAATCCTAATTAACATATTAATCATTAAAATCACAAAATCTTATGAAAAATTTAGTAAAAAACTTTTCTTTAATTGTTGTTACACTTGCCGTTGCCGGCTTTGCAATGAGTTGTAAAAGTAAGGTTCCAAAGGAGCAGGAAGCAGCCATAAAGGAGCAGAAAGTTACCCGGAAAGTAGCTGTTCAGGCATATTCGTTCAAAGAGTTTACATTTTTTGAAGCTGTTGATAAAACCGCTGAAGCCGGTGCGCCTTATATTGAAGCATATCCCGGTCAGATTATTGGTGGTGAATTTGAAGGAAAAACCCATTTTACAATGGATCAGGAAACCAGGGATATAATTAAGAAAAAATTGAATGATGCTGGTGTTAAACTGGTATGTTATGGTGTTGTAAGTGGTATTGATGAAGCAGAAGGATGGGACAACCTGTTTGAATTTGCTGCAGATATGGGAATAGAGGTAATTACAGCTGAACCGGATACTGCACATCTCGATTATATCGGCACCCTTTGCGATAAATACGAGATTAGTATCGGGATCCATAATCATCCGACACCATCTTTTTACTGGGATCCCGAAGTGGTACTGGCAGCAATAAAGGATAAAAGCGATCGTATCGGGGCATGTGCTGATATCGGACACTGGGCACGGTCAGGGAAAAATCCTGTTGAATGTCTGAAAACCCTTGAAGGCAGGATAAAAAGCCTCCATTTTAAAGATATGAACCTTATGAATGACCTTGAAGCTCATACTGTGATCTTTGGAGAAGGTGTTCTGGATATGCCTGCAATACTTGCCGAACTGGACAGGCAAAATTTTAATGGTGTGTATACTATCGAATATGAGTATAATTGGGAGAATTCCGCTCCGGATATAAAAAAGTGTGTTGAGTATCTGAATTCACATTAATTTCTTTATTCTGAGCATATCCTCCGAACAATATCCTCCATCCGGCTGAATTGTTCTTCTGCACTGTCAACAAGCCGGAATTGAGTTCTTGCTCTTACAAGGTTATGATCAGGATAAGCGGTTTTAAAGTAATTATCGCCATCAATATAATCTGTAAGAAATCTTAGTCCTATTATAAACGGCATCAGTTTGGCTGAAAAAGCAAGGTTATCTATCTCTGTTTGGGTCAGGGCATTTTTTGTTTCTTTTAGAAATCCTTTTGCGTATCCTTCAAACAGGTTGATGTCCATTTTTACTTTCGACAGATCTTTTTCGTCTTCAGCAGCAGTATTTGCCGATGTCCTGATAGAATCACCAAAATCGTAATGAACATATCCGGTCATTACTGTATCCAGATCAATCACACAAAGTCCTTTGTCATTTTGGTCAAGCAATACATTATTGAATTTGGTATCGTTGTGTGTAATTCGTTCCGGTATTTTACCGTTCTGTCCCAGTCGTAGTATTCTACCCATTTCTGTCCCGTGTGATCTGACAAAATCGATCTCCGGTTTTGTTTTGCCTGTCCTTTTTTTTGAGTTTGATTCAAGGGTTTGGTAAAAAGTATCCAATCTCTTATTGATATCATGAAAGGCTGGAATTGTCTCGTTAAGAGGTCCTCCGGGTACGTCAGAAAGTAATGCAATGAATTTTCCGAACATCCTGCCGCCTTCGTATGCCTGCGCAGGGTTCTCAACAATATCGTATGAGCGATGATTTTTTATAAAATGATATAATCGCCAATAACTATTATTTGTTTCGTAATAGAACCAACTTCCCGATTTTGTGGGAATAAGCGATAATGCTTCTCTTTCCGGTTCACTTCCCGGAATATCATCCAGTTTGTTTCGGAGATGTTCAGTAACTCGCTTAATATTATCCATCAACCCGGGTATATCTTTGAATATCTGATTATTTATTCTTTGAAGAAGATAATCAGGGTATTTTGTATTTGAGTTTATAACCTGGTAAGTGTCGTTTATATGGCCAGTGCCATAAGGTTCAATTTTTGCCGGCTCACCCTTGATCTCAAATTGATCAAGGATTTGTTTAAACTTGGTTTTCATAAAAAATAGCTAATTTCTTTAGTAACAGGTTGTGAAACGGAGCGCTAAGGATAATCAAATTACTTCTTTCTTTTTCTTTTTTTTAGTCTCTTTTGGTAGCTTTTTGAATAGAAGATTTTGTTCTTACCAAGTTTTGTATTATCTACATGTATAATCCTTCGTTTGGCTTTTATTGTTTTGCGTGTTGAACTGCAACCTGTTTGAAGAGTATTGCAAAAAACAAAAAATAATAATAATAATAATATTTTTAAAAAACTTTGCATATAAACCTTTCAGTTTTATTTATATACGTGATAAATCCTATAATGTTATATTTCATTAATATTTTTCTATTAACTCTTCAATCCTGACATGCAAACTGATAATATCTTCGGAAACAGAGAAAACTCTATAATACATCTGGGAAAATTAATTTTTCTCAAATTGACTACAATAATTATGATTAAAAGTATCATATTTGTTTTAATTAGAAATAAATATTCCAATTTTTTTACATTTTGTAACTAATTAGTATGAAAAGTTAAGTATGGTGAGTAAGGTGAGTAGTTGAGTAAGGAATATTTTTATTCTTAAAACACTGAGTAGTTACTACATTTTAATATGATAAATCTAATTTCATTTATTTTAGGCTTTGTCTGTATAGTAATCGTTATCGTCGGAATATTCCCGTTCCTGGGATGGGTTAACTGGATTGCTGTTGGGATTTCATTAATAGGTATTGTATTGGGATTTATTGCTGCTAAAGATAGTGGACGGAACCTGAACCTGGTGGTTCTTATTGTTGCTCTTTTTCGTCTTGCTATTGGGGGAGGGATCATTTAATTGTATCTTATGTTTCGCGCTTGACAACATATTAATATACAGTTGTTAAGATGAATAATGAATATCGATTAACGAATATCGAATGTTGAAGTAAACCATGATTAGTTCTAAAATCTAAAATCGGTGTTCCCTGTTCGATATTCAAAAAATGAATTGTGTACTTGCTTGATATTATGCACTTTATGCAAATTATTATTTTTGTAGCTAATTAAGATATAAGTAATTATTTTATCTGCGAAACGTCAGATTGTATTACCTATACTGGAAAAGGTAGTTGTCTGAAAAATATGTGAATTATTATGTTTACCTGTCTCAGGTAAATTCACTATCTTGCGTCTTGCAAATTAAGCTAAGGCTAAGGCTTTCTTATAATAACTTTAAAACCAATATTTTATGAATATGAAAACTTTTTCTAATAATTTGCTGTCAGATAGAAAAATTCTGACCGGCATTATCGTTTTTTTATCAACCCTGATATTTGTGGGATGCAACTCGGGGCAAACTACTAACGAAAAAAAACAAACCAAAGAAAAAATGGAAATAACAAAAGAGACATTCGGAGCAACAAAAAGCGGAACCCTGGTTGATTTATTTACATTGAAAAATAACCAGGGAATGATCGTAAAAATCACCAATTTTGGAGGTATTGTAACTTCACTCATAGTTCCCGATAAAAATGGAAATTTCGAGGATGTAGTACTTGGATTTGATAATCTCGAAGGTTACCTTGGCGAACATCCGTATTTTGGAGCAATTGTGGGCCGTTATGGGAACCGCATCGCGAAAGGTAAATTCACAGTTGATGGAGAAGAGTATACCCTGGCTGTGAATAACGGTGAGAACCATCTTCATGGTGGTCTGGAAGGATTTGATAAAAAAGTATGGAACGCTGAACCTGTTGAGACGGATAATGGACCTGCATTAAAGTTATCTTATTTAAGTGAGGATATGGAAGAAGGTTACCCCGGAAACCTGAATGTAACCGTTACATATACTCTGACTAATGATAATGAGCTGAAGATTGATTACGAAGCAGTTACTGATAAAGCCTGTCCGGTTAACCTTACTCATCACAGCTATTTTAACCTTACTGCCTGTAAGCAGGATGTTTATGGTCATGAAGTAATGATCGATGCTGACAGGTATGTTATTGTTGATGAAAGTTTAATTCCAACCGGAGATTTGCCGGTGGTTGAGGGAACCCCTTTGGATTTTACTACTGCTATGAAAATAGGTGCACGAATTGATAGTGTTCCCGGCGGTTACGATCATTGTTATATTGTTAATAAGGAACCTGGTGAATTGGAATTAATTGCCAAAGTAACCGAACCCGAAAGTGGACGGGTAATAGAGGTTTATTCAACTGAGCCAGGCGTGCAACTATATACAGGTAATTTCCTTGATGGATCTATTACTGGGAAAAATGATATTGTTTACCACAAGCATTATGGTTTATGTCTTGAAGCACAGCATTACCCTGATTCGCCTAACCAACCGGATTTCCCTTCAACAATCCTTAAACCGGATGAGAAATATACGCAAACAACAATATATAAATTCATAACCAGGTAAATTCCTGGCGCAATATTGTCTATAAAAAAACACTAAATGAGCTAAATTTTTGTCATTTTAGTCATTTTCTAATGAAAGGATTCAGAATTATACCCAGGATTATTTGTCTGATAATAATAGTTCTGGTTAGTATTACAAAAGGAGCCGCTCAAATAACCAGGGATATTGAAATTGACCAATCTAAAGGTCTTTCTGTTGTTGCTTTTATTCTGGATAATGGTAATAAACAAAATACAAGTGTTCCTGTGCCTTTGTTCAGCCTGGAGATTAATAATGAAAAGTTTTTTTCCGGCGATGCTAAAGTGATTAAGGAAGGAGAGTTGTTCAGATACCAGTTTGCAAGTAGTATACAAGGCAGTCTGGAACCTGTTCTAGGTTTTGAACAGGGATGGAAAGCCGTTCTTACAATTATTAATTTTTCTGTCGATACTATTGAGATATCAAATGTTGTACCTTTTGGTGCAGTTGATGACCATATTTATATTACAGGGACAGGTCCATGGGATTTGGCCCGTACTAAGCTATTCAGACCGGGTTTCGGACCGGTTGGAGTTATTTTGCCCGATAACGCCTGGGAAATGGGATATGGTTCCATTGAAATTGACGATAATCTTTCAGCTTGCGCAATTGCCCGGAGAACATCCGTAGATAATTCACAGAAACATCGCTATAAAACTTTTGTTCCTCCAAGAGGGAGTGTTAAATATACAATCTATATAGATGCTTTTCAGGGAGATTGGCAAAACGGAATGAAACTAATGTTCCGGGACAGGTACTTGTATGATCTGGAGTTTTTCGATAATTCGCTTTATGATAGGGAAGATCTGAAATGGATACGGGATAAATATATAATAACACTTCAGTTTGCCTGGGATCATAATTATTATGACCGGTTTGAAGGGAAGTATAATTTTCACGGGTTTTTAGAAGAGGGAAAAAAATATTTCGGTGGTTATGATGTATTTGGTATCTGGCCAACATGGCCCCGCCTTGGTGTTGATGAAAGGAACCAATGGGATATGTATGAAGATTTGCCTCTGGGGTTGGATAAAATAAAAGAACTTGCACGGTATGCACAAAACAATTCTACAAAATTCTTTATTGAATTTAATCCATGGGACAAGAGTACACGTGAAGAGGATCCTTATGAAGGTATGGCAAGACTTATCAGGAGCACAGGTGCTGATGGAGTGGTACTGGATTGCCATGGAAGTTCCAGCAAAAAACTTCAGGAGGCAGCTGATGGAGTAAAAGAAGGAGTGGTAATGTATTCCGAAGGTATGGCAGTACCGGAAGATATGCCCGGTATAGTTTCAGGCAGGGTTCATGACGCCATTTTTATGCCACCGCCACTTAATCTGAATAAACTGATTAAGCCTGAATTTGCCATCTTCAGAGTTTGCCAGCTTAGCCAGGGAAGGATCCATCGTGAGGTGGCAATCTCATTCTTTAATGGTTATGGTACCGAGCTAAATACTTTTGCTCCCGGTCGTCCCGGGTGGATGGAAGAGGATTACAGATACCTGGGACGTACAATTATGATCCTCAGGCAAAATTCTTCTGTGTTTCTGAATGACCGGTGGAAACCACTTATCCCGACAGTAACAGACAGTGTATGGGTAAACCGCTGGCAAGACAGGAATAAGACATTATATACCATTTTTAGTTTGGTGCCTGAGGGTGTATCCGGTTCTTTGTTTGAGTCTGCTCCTGAAGAAGGATATCATTTCGTCAGTTTGTGGAATCATGAAGCCCTTGACCCTGTTGAAACGGATGGTAAATGGATGATCCCGGTTAAAGTAAAAGCTTTTAATAAAGGGTTGTTGAATTCACGTAGTGAAGGAAATGTGGATTGTATAGCCCGACTTCCTGATATTCTGGAGGTTAGCATGAGAGGTGATTCTCTCTTTGTTAATTCTGCTGAAGGAAAAAAGATCCTTGTATGGAAGGGAGATCCGTCGTATGAAAAAAAGCCTGTAGAATTTGAACCAAAACCGGTTAAACTAAAAATTAGTAAGATTTTCGGAAGGTATGAAGGGAAGATAGTGATCCAGTTGTTTGATGAAAAAGAACTTATGGATGAAGTTGTGGTAGGAGTGGAGCCTGGAAAACCCTGGTTGATCAGTGAGGTGAAACCAACAAAACCTGTTAGTAGATCATCTGTAGGTATGGAAGAGATAGATGAGGGGGATTTTGAGTTTTCAGTTACCAATCCTGCTCAATTTATACCTTATCCTGATTATTCCCAACCACGTAAAGTACATGTTAACAGGTTCTTTATGGATAAATACCCTGTTACCAATTCACAGTTTTATGAGTTCCTTGAAAACTCAGGATATCAGCCTGAGGATTCGGCTAATTTCCTGAAGCATTGGGAGAATAGTATGTATATACAGGGACAGGCTAACTATCCTGTTGTATGGGTGAGTCTTGAAGATGCCCTGGCTTATGCTGAATGGGCCGGTAAACGACTGCCTACTGAAATTGAATGGCAATACGCAGCACAGGGAAGTGATGGGAGGTTATGGCCCTGGGGTGATACATTCCATGGTACCAAATGTAACAATGCTTTCGGGCAACCAACACCTGTCAATACATTCCCAAAAGGGAAAAGCCCTTTTAAAGTAATGGATATGGTTGGGAACGTATGGCAGCTTACAAATGATGTTTATGATAACGGAAGTTATTATTTTGTTATTATTCGCGGGGGGAGCTACTACAAGCCTACATCAAGCTGGTGGTACGTACAGGGTGGCCCGCAACAGCTTGATAAAACACAAATGCTCCTTATGGTCTCACCGGGCTTCGACCGTAACGCTACCGTCGGATTCCGCTGCGTTAAAGATGCAAAGTGAGGTTTGGTATGCCTCAGCCTTTAATATGAAACAATCATGAACCAAAAATTTTATTTATTGATTTTTCTTATATCTCTAACGGGAATTACAAAGGCTTTTTCCCAACACCTTATGATTAGTGACAAATACCTTGAAATCAATGCAGATGCACATGATCCGTTATATACCACGTATGCTGCCTCAATGGAGAGATCGCAACTTTATGGCGACAAGGCATATAAAATGGATTATTACTCGGAATCGGAACCACTGGCTTACTATGGCGACCAGGCAGGCAGATTTTATACAATGTGGCTTGTTGATAAGCTTGCTATTAATAAAATTTCCAGGTACTATAAAAAGCCGGTTGTAAAAGCTTCATTTCCCGATATGGCAATTCTTGAATACCAGCCATTTGAAAACATAAAGGTTCAGGAAACTTTTTTCGTCTATTCTTCCGGTATTGCCATGGTAAATATAGTGATCACAAATGAGTCGGAAAAGTCACATCTCATCGACCTGTATCCTGTACTTGAAATAGAAAATGATTCACTGAATGTATTGCGTTTTGATAAAGAAAGCAATACATATTTTACAAATCATTACGAAACGAAAAAACGTCTAATCAGCAATTTATACTCAAAAGCTCCCTATCCAACCAATGTAAGGGACCTGTTCAGTGTTAGCTTTGAACCATATTCCTATGGTGGTTATAATGGCGGTCCTGATGAATTCTACCAGGTGATTAAAACCGACTGGTATGATAAGAACAGAACCGATTCGCTTAACCTGAAACAAAACGGACAAGTTGATTTTATTTCCATCCATGGCAGGTTTGAGCTTAAACCGGGAGACACGAAGCAGGTCAGGTATTTCAGAGGATGGCAGGACAGATCGGATAATTCAGAAAAGCTTCAGGAAACGATCAATAAACTTAAGAACCTGGATATTCAGCCATTTATAGAAAAGAATATTGAGCTTTATAAAAGTATTCCCAGGATTGATTTTACTACAGAGGATGAAAAACTTGTTTATCTCGGTGCATTTAACCTGGCAAGAGGGTGTATGTTGCCACCCACAGAAAAGACATCTTTTAATTTTTACGTGTTTTCCAGAAATCCTCTCTGGGGATGGGGGCACGGACATCAGGTATTGCATGAATCACTCAGTATGATAGCCTATGCATATCTTGATCCTGTTTCAGCTCAGGGATCACAAAGGGTGTATATGGAGCAGCAGGGTGACGATGGTCTGATAGCTTACCGGCATGGTCCTAGGGGTGCACAAACCTACCCGCATAAAGGAAAACCTACAACATCAGCACCCTTCTATAGCTGGATCAACTGGGAGATATATAAAGTTAGTCACGATAATGAATTTTTAGTAGATTCTTACCTGTCCGGGGAGAAATATGTTGAATGGCTTATTGAAAATCGTGATACCGATCATGATGGTACTTTCGAGTGGGGACCTTATGGAATAATAGAGAACGTCCGGGATTGGTATAACGTTGTGTTCCAGGTATCTGAAGAAAGACATCTTGATATAGACAAGGAAGACATCTCTGACGAACTGGAATGTCTCGACCTTACCCTGATGGTTGTGAAGGAAATGAGAACACTGGCAAAAATGGCTGATGAATTGGGTAAACCACGGGGCTCAAAAAAATGGAACAAGAAAGCAGATCAGATATCAGACCTGGTAAACAAGATAATGTGGGATGAGGAAACCGGTTTTTATTATCATGTGGATAAAAAGAATCATGAATTCAATTTTATGGGACGTGACCTGAAAAGAGAGGAGATAATAGGGTTTCTTGCAATGTGGGCAGGTGTGGCTTCTGAAGACCAGGCATCTCTGTTGGTTGATAAGCTTACTGATCCTGGAAAATTCTGGAGAAAATATGGTGTACCAACTCTTGCAGCTGACGATCCATGGTTTAGTCCGTATGTTGACTATTGCTGCAAATGGAACGGTCCGGTGTGGCTGCTCTGGGATTATATGGTTTTCCACGGACTGGTGAATTACGGTTATGATGATCTTGCTATTGAGCTAGGCAACAAAATGATACTTGCTGTTACAACACAGCTATCTGCGAACCATAATTACTGGGAGAGCTTCAGTCCGGATAACAACATACTCGATTGTCCCACAAACTATATCTGGGACTCTATCATGGCAAAACTGCTGATTGAGATGTATGATCTGTAGGAAAACAACCTTCCAGCGTCCGAAGGTCCTGGAAGAGTTGTGATGCAGTGAAAAAAGACTTTGCGAGCGAAGCGAAGCAATCTGTTATGATTTTTCGTAAAGTTTATGACAACCCTTTTATTTTGACATTCTGATTGTTTTGTACAGATTGCGTCGTCACTACGTTCCTCGCAAAATCCTTTTTCATAATATACATTCGGGTAATTCATTATTCTTTGCTCTTTGTTTTTTCGGGACTGCCTCTTGCTGACTGGACTGAAGACTGCCGACTGAAAATTGCCGACTTAAAGTTTCCGACATAGTAGGTTTGACTTGTCACCGGATTGCTGTTAAATATTTAATCCTCCTTTTTACTTTTCCGATTTATTATATACATTTGCCGTGACAAATTCTTCGGGGCAGGGTGTAATTCCCGATCGGCGGTAAAAGTCCGCGAGCTTTGGAGGTTGATTTATTTCTAATTGTAAATTTAAAAATAGAATTAATCAATCGAAAGAGTTGATCCGGTGAAATTCCGGAGCCGACAGTGAAAGTCTGGATGGTAGAAGAATATTTGTTGAATAAGGAATAAGTTGGTTGTGAAAACAATTGACATTGCTTGATGGTGGAATTATTCTATCCTTTCAGGTATGTTCCTTTTTATGATTTTCTAATGCAGCCCCGGTATTTCGTCAGGGCTTTTTTTTTGCATTAACATTAAATTAATTTATCATGAAAAGGAATTATGTCATCTTAGTATTGTTAATTATGCTTTCCAAACATCTCTTTCCGCAATTCATTGTCAGCGGAGAGCTAATCGACCAGTCAACCAATAAACCGGTGTCCTCTGCGCATATCACTCAAAATAATGGCACCAGTGGCAGCGTATCCAATGAAACAGGCTACTTCTCAATTGAGGTAAATAGCAGGGAAGGCTATCTCAGCTTCCGGGCTGTAGGTTACAAAGTAAAAACCGTTCTTTATAAAGTGAAGGATGAAAAAGCTGACCTTGGTTCCATTTTTCTTTTATCCGAGCCCTATACCCTTGATGAGATCACTATTACCGCCGGGCTTACCAGGCAACAGGGATCACCGGTTACTGTTTCAACCATAAATTCAAAAACCATTCACAATCAACTTGGCGACCAGCCTTTATCAATGACTATGCTTTCAACACCAGGTGTTTACAGTATCCGCAAGGGCGGAGGAAGTGGTGATGCTGAAATGAGCATCAGGGGATTTAACCAGGAGAATGTAGCCATGTTGTTAAATGGAATACCCATCAGTAGTGTAGAAAATGGACTGGTGTATTGGAGCAACTGGTCAGGATTGAATAATGCTGTTGCTGAGATACAGATACAAAAAGGGCCTGGTGTGGCTAATGCTGCAATTAATGCCATTGGCGGAAGCATAAACATAATTACTGAGCCGGCAAAAAAAGAAAAAGGTGGTTTAATTGAATACCAGGTCACCGGTTACGGCAATACAAAACTATCCATTACCTTGAACAGTGGCAAGATAGATAACGGATGGAGTGTTTCGTTCATGGGATCATACATAAATGGAACAGGCTATATCGATGCAACTTATGTAAGAGGATGGTCGTATTACCTTGCTTTGAACAAACAGATCAATACTAAAAACAAAATCACTCTCAGCCTGCTTGGCGCACCTAATCGACATGGTCAGCGAACATTAAAATTGTCCAATGAAGAGCATCAGTATCATGGACATCGTTTTAACAAAGACTGGGGTAGTTTTAATGGACAGATCAACAACGCTTCTGAGAACTTTTACCATAAACCCTTTCTTAGCCTCAATCATTACCTTACAATCAATGAAAATAAAAAGCTGGCTAACAGTATCTATATTACCTCCGGAAGTGGTGGCGGAAAATGGTCAGAGAGCTTTAATTATGCACCTTCAATTTTCGAATACCGGAATTCATCGGGGCAAATCGACTGGCAATCAACATATGAAAATAACACAACTCACGAAGGGCAATATGTCCTGGCTAATGGAAATACAGTGAGCGGCTACTCAATGAATGTGCAGACAAACTTTCTCGCCAGCCATATTCAGGCAGGCCTGTTGACAACTTATGAGCAACATTTTAATAAACACCTTAAGTTAGTTGCCGGTATACACTATCGCTATTTTAATTCATTTTTGCGTGAACAAATTACTGACCTTTTGGGAGGAAAATATTTTATTGAAGACTTTAGCTGGGCTGTGGATGGCGTAGCCGGAAGAGAACAGATAAAAACTGTAGGAGATATAATTAAAGTGGATAACAATGCAATCATCCACTTTACGAATGCCTATGCGCAATTATTGTTCGATAGTAAAAAACTGAACGCCTTCATTTCGTTGAACGGAAACAACAATTGGAATCAGCGGCTTGACCGCTACAATTACGTTGGCAATACTACAAGCAAAACTGTTATCAAACCCGGATTCGACACCAGGGCAGGAATCAGCTACATGCCGGATATCAGGCACACCTTATATATTAATGGTGCCAACGTTTCAAAAGCACCCTATTTTAAGTTTGTGTTTGGAAACTTTACTAATGTTCCGGTACAGAACCTGAAGAACGAACTGATTAAAACTATTGAATTGGGTTACCGTTTTGAGAATCCTGTTTTTGAAGCCAAAATCAACACTTATTATACTTATCGGGGAAATGTCTCATTGCTTTCCAACGAATATGTTCAATTGGAAGACAATACACAAACCCGCGCCATGATTAACGGTCTGAATGCAATACATAAAGGCATCGAGAATGAAGTAAGAGTTAAACCCGGTGACAACCTCAGTTTGGGTGGATTTTTTAGCTTTGGTAATTATAAGTGGCAAAACAATGTAAGTGCGAAATTGTTCAATAATAATAATGCAGTTGTTGACACGATAAATGTTTATGTGAAGGGGCTTTATGTTGGTGGTGCTGCCCAGCAACAATTTGGCATATTTACAAATTTCAGGCTTATACAATTCTTTAATATACGGGCCGAATGGATGTATTATAACAAGTTGTTTGCAAATTTCAATCCGGGCTCGCGGAACAATCCACTTGACCATGCACAAGCCTACCGCATACCAACGCACGACATCCTGAACCTTTACGTTGGCATTCCTTTTAAAATATTTGACAGGCAGGGTTTGTTCCAGTTGAATGCTTACAATTTACTGAATAATATCCACATTTTAAATGGCGAAGATGGGATTAGTCACGACCTCAATTCATTTCGCGGCTTCTGGTCATTCGGGCGGAATATTAATTTTATGCTAAGGATCAATTTATAAGATAAAGATTAACCTCTTGTAAAGCCGTTTGCACTAAAAGCAAAACTGTAAGGGATATTGAATCTTTACTCTGTTATTGTTGACACGTTTCAATAAAATTCAGTAAATTTATTCTGTTATTTAGTATAATCACGAAATAACAATTTCGCTAATCGTGTATTGAATGAAAAAAACTGTCTTACTCATCACCTTACTTCTGAGCAATATTCTCCTTATTGCCCAGAGGTATGAAATCCCGGAGTTTGAGGGAAAATGCCTCAGGTCAGGCTATCCTTACAGTAAAGTTTCTCCCGGAGAGACAATTGAAGCATTACAGGATTATAATGTAAAATATTACCACCTTGATCTGGAAGCTGATAATACTTCAACTTTTATTAAAGGCAGTACTGAAATTGGTGCTGTTTCTGTTGTCACTTCTTTGAACAGTTTCGTTGTTGAGCTGATTGATGATCTTACTGTTGATTCGGTATTGACCGAATCAATATCATTAAGCTATACTCATTCCAGCGATCTGATAACAGTGAATATGGGATCCGCGGTCCCTGCCGGTGAATTTTTCAGGGTAAAGATATTTTATCACGGAACAGTACCTGAAGAGGGTTTCTTTTCAGGGATGACCTCAGCAAGTGATATTGACTGGGGAAATTCTGTTACATGGACATTATCTGAGCCATTCAATGCAAAGGACTGGTTTCCTTGTAAACAGGATCTAAAGGATAAAGCCGATTCGGTTATGATAGATATAACCGTACCTTCTAATTTAATGGCCGGTTCAAACGGAATGCTTGTAAATACTGTACCTGTTGAAGGAGGGAAAACAAGATATGAATGGAGAAGTTACTATCCAACCGACTATTACCTTATTTCAATAGCTGTTGCTGATTATCAGGATTACAGTATTTATGCTCATCCGGTAGGTTTGGACGATTCTATTCTGATACAGAATTTTATTTATTACCAAATCTCTTACCTGGAACAGAACAAGGAGCTGATTGACGAAACTGCCACGCTGATTGAATTATTCTCCGATTTGTATTCCCTGTATCCTTTTGCGAATGAAAAATACGGGCACTGCGTTGCTCCAATGGGTGGGGCTATGGAACACCAGACTATGACTACTATCGATAATTTTTCATTTTACCTTGTTGCACATGAACTGGGTCACCAGTGGTTCGGTGATAATGTAACATGTGCTACCTGGCAGGATATCTGGATCAATGAAGGCTTTGCATCATATACCGAGTACCTGGCATACCAGAATCTCGTATCGCAGGCTTATGCTGACAATTGGATGGATAGCGCCCATGATTGGGCAATGGGTTTGCCTGATGGCAGTGTTTATATTCCGTTTGATGAAGCTACAGATGTCAGCAGGATATTTTCCAACGCTTTGTCCTATAAAAAAGGAGCAGCAATTGTTCATATGATCAGGTTTGAGCTGGATAAT
>JADFUQ010000071.1 GCA_015222065.1 Bacteroidota bacterium | reverse complement strand
TCAGGATCAATAAACCTTATTACGGGGAAAAAAAACATTAACCCCATAATTATCAAGGCAAAAAACATATATACTGTTTGCTTCCTCTGTAGCATATTTCTTTATCTTCACCTAAAATCTTATCCTCTTATCTTTTCATCATCGCCTCTTCATTCCACATTTCCTACACTGTTTCTGGTTACTGGGTACTGGTTACTGTGTACACACCCCTCACACACACTCTCGTACCCTCGTCCTATCGTACAATCGTACCCTCGTTTACCAATCCTCTTCTCTTCTTCTTCCTACTCAACTACTCAACCACTCACCTACTCAACTATTCTCACCTAATTACCGCCTAATATAAGAGGCATGCCATCCTTGCCACTACCAATAACAACTACCTTAGCATTTGCGGATTCTGACAATTTAAGAGTGGCATCAATACCTTTCTGTTTCAGAATCTTGTCGGTAAGACTGGCGCTAATAATGCGGTTATAGTCTGAAATACCCTGCGCTTCAATACGCTTTCTGTCTGCTTCCTGTGCTTCCTTCTCTTTAACATATATCATGGCAAGGGATTCCTGCTCACGTGTTAACTTCATTTCAATGGCTTGCTTAATACCGTCAGGCAGAATAATTGATCTGATCAGCAATGCTCTCATGTCAATGTTGTTCTTTTGTAAAATTTCCCTTGTTTCATCAATCATTGTCATTTCAACCTCGCTTCTTTTAGTAGAATATATCTCCTCTGCAGTAAAACGACCGGCAACATTCCTGACTGTTGAACGCATTTCAGGAATAATCAGCCTGTTTATATAATTCTGACCAAAAGTCTCATGCAGATATCCTATTCTGTCATAAACAGGATTAAACCTGATAGTGACATCTATGCTTAAAGAAAGTCCGCTTTTATCAAGAACATCAAGTGGTTCCTCTCTTGTTTGCTCCTTCACCTCATATTTGAAAAGATTATTCCAGGGAGCGATCATCTTGAGTCCTGTTCCTTCAATGTCATCTTTTGAAAGTTTTCCGGAGATAGTATTAAAAACCACACCACGTTCACCCGGCCTAATAACAAAGAACATTCTGCTTCCAAAAAGAAGCAAAGCAACAATAATTACTACTGCTACTATTACTAAAGTCTGTTTTTGTTTCATACGTTTAAATTTTTTATGTTAGTTACAAGGTTACTTAATATTTTCTACTTTTT
This sequence comes from Bacteroidota bacterium, assembly GCA_015222065.1. Lineage (GTDB taxonomy): Bacteria > Bacteroidota > Bacteroidia > Bacteroidales > VadinHA17 > JADFUQ01. The sequence goes on along the minus strand of JADFUQ010000071.1, from coordinate 4,601 downwards.
TACAAGTTCTGTGGTATTTGTTACTCGCTCCCACAAAAACCCATGGCGCTAACCCGCTCGTGAACTTCCATGTGGAAAAATCCGTATACTGTTGCGCAACAATTATTTAATCATTTTTGTTTGTGCATTAATGATACATGGAAGTTTCATAATTTTATCTGATTTGATTATTTGACGCAAAAGTAAAGGAATAATATGTAAAAACTTACTATTTATCGGGAATAATTAATGTAAGTTCATAAAGGCAAACAAATTTTGAATCAAAGAACCCAATGGTAAATAACAAACCTCAAATAACAAAAAACAAATAATATCCAAATATCAATTACCAAATGACCGAAACAGTTTTGATCATTGATTTTTTGAATATTGTAATTTATTTGAATTTTGGTGCTTGTTTTTTGTGATTTATTTGATATTTGGTGCTTGTCATTTGTGATTTATTTACAATTTGGTGCTTGTTTTTTGTACTTTTAACGCAAGTTATGGGTTTGAGGTCCCGGAAAAACAGAAAACAATGAACATATTAGGATTATCAGAGCTTATTGTTGATAAGAACGGAAGGATATATCATCTTGGTCTGAGACCGGATGACATTGCCGATACAATCATTATGGTTGGTGATCCGGGGAGAGTAGGGATAGTTTCAGGATTTTTTGACAGGATAGAAACAAAAGTCAGCAACCGTGAATTTATAACTCATACAGGATATTATCGTGGTAAAAAATTAACTGTTATTTCGACAGGAATTGGCACTGACAACATCGACATTGTTGTGAATGAGCTTGACGCACTTGTTAATATTGACATGAAGAAACGGGAAATAAAAGAAAAACATAAGTGCTTAACTTTTGTCAGGATCGGAACATCAGGCGGATTACAGGATGATATACCGGTTGATTCATTCCTGCTAAGTAAAAAGGCTATAGGTTTTGATAACGTTATCAGGTTTTATTTTGACAGTAACAAAATATCTGATCCTGAATTCGAGCAGACACTTATTAAACATATCGGTTGGGGGGCAAAATTATCTGTTCCTTATATTGTAGATGCAGATGAAGATTTGTTCAACAGACTGAGAAGCGAGAAAACACGCGAAGGATTAACCGTCTCATCTCCCGGTTTTTACGGACCACAGGGGAGAAAATTAAGACTTGGTCTGCAAAATCCGGAGATAAATACAAAAATTACTGAATTTGAATATAAAGGTGAGAAAATTACGAATTATGAAATGGAGAGTTCAGCGATATATGGTCTTGCAAAAATGCTGGGACATAAAGCTGTAACAATCTGTGCTATCATTGCCAACAGGGCTACAATGACGTTTAGCAAAGATTATCAATTAACTGTTAAGGAACTGGTGGAATATACGCTGGATAGGATAGTTGAGTAGGTTGAATATGTTGAGTGAGGTGAGTGGGGAGGAAGCAGACCTGCCAGAGTGCGCCGCAGGCGTTCCTGGCAGAGTCGGAAGGAAAGCTCATTACAGTTCTTTTTTGGGAGTTTCTTTTGTTCTTTGGAGATTGCTTCGTCGCTCCGCTCCTCGCAAAATCCAGTTTCACTATATAACAGAAGGGGTAACCATTAGCAAGTATACAACGTGAACAACAGCGAACAATTATTAATATGATAGAATCTCAAAATATTGAAATAAAGGCCTTGATCCGGCTTCTGGACGATCCTGATTCAATGGTGTTTGACACTGTTAGCTCAAACCTGCAGAAAAAAGGGATTGATATTATTCCTGAATTGGAAAGAGCTTGGGAAACAGCTCTTAATGAGAAAGTTCAATCACGACTTGAGAATATTATCCAAAGGATTCAAACCGGGTATGTAAAAGAAAAAATTGCAGAATGGATCAATAGGGAAAAACCGGATTTATTTGAAGGAGCATATTATATTGCAAAATCGAAGTATCCTGAACTTAAATTTCCGGAAATAGAAAATTCAATTGAGGATATAAAAAAGGATGTATGGCTTGAGATAAATGAGAATCTTACTGCTCTTGAGAAAGTTAAAGTATTAAATCATATTCTATTCAAAACACATAAGTTCAGCATTAATCGTTCAAATTTGAATGATCCGCAAAACAACTTTATAAATTATGTCTTGCAAACAAGAAAAGGCAATCCTGTCAGTCTGGGAATTTTATATTCTATCATAGCACAAAAACTGGGAATACCTGTTTACGGGGTAAATCTTCCACGTAATTTCATTCTTGCTTACATGGATGAATACAAGCAACCTGAAACATTCGATGAAAAAACTGAGCAACATATTCTTTTTTATGTAAACCCGTTCAACATGGGAGCAGTCCTTGGACGGAGGGAAATCGACTTTTTTTTAAAGCAACAGAAGCTGGAACCTAAAAAAAACTTTTACATTCCATGTTCGAATGTTGATATAATTCAGAGATTAGTATTAAATTTGGTCTTTGCTTATGATCAATCAGGCAACAAGGCAAAAGCAAACAGGTATAGAGAGTTACTGAATGTAATGAGATGAGTATACAGGAAGAATGGAAGAGTGGAATGATGGAAAAATGGAAGAATGGAAAAACGTGTTGACTTGCTAACAGCTAACCGCTAAAAGCTAAAAGCAATATAACATTTAACTGATAACATATAACTAAATAACTTATGACTAAGGAATTAGAAAACAAGAATCAGCAGCGCTCGAATGATGAAATTGATCTGCTTGAACTTTTCAATAAGATGGGAAAAGGAATCAAGTGGTTTTTTATTAATATCTGGGATATTTTTTTGAAAGTAACCGTATTTCTGATAAAAAAATCACCTTATCTGATCGCATTCGTCATTTTAGGGTTTTTAGTTGCATTCTTAAAATTCAATACATCTGACAGATTCTATTCATCAGATATAATTTTGCGATCAAATTCAGTTGACAACGCAGATATGATCGCTCATATCAATAAGCTTCATTTCTATGGGGAAGAAAATAACAAGCAAGCACTTGCCCAATCGCTAAATCTTGATTCAGCAGAAGTTAAAAATGTAGTAGATATTGAAGCGTTCTGGATAATTGATATAAACCGTGACGGGATCCCTGATCTGGTGGATGATAGAAACAAATATTATCAGGATACTACAGTTACACATATGTCCTCCAGGTTTGACATCAGGGTTAAAACCTCACAACCTCAAAGTCTTGATAAAGTAAAGGATGGCATATTATATCATATAAATACAAATCAGTTTTTTGAAAAGATTAACAGGATAAGGTTAATTCAGCTCAGGGAAAGAATTGCTAAAACCGAAACAGAATTATCTGAGCTTGACAGTTTGCAGAACTACAAATATTTTGAAGAGAGGCAGAAAGGAAAGTTCAGTGAAGGGCAGATGGTCTTTCTGAGTGAACCGGAAACCAAACTGTATCATGAATCAGTTTTTGAACTATATAGAAGTAAGCAAAGTCTTGACAAGGAACTGGATATTTACAGTGAAATAGTAACTGTATTGGACGATTTCACCCCCCCGGCACAGCCGGATAATTCATATCTCAATATCGCAAAGACATGGGTGATATTATTCTTTGTATTGGGATTGGTTTTTGTGGTAACAATAAGCTTCAGGAAAGAATTGATTTCGGTGTATAGGAAGTATTAAGGTTGGAAGCACGAAGACCTGCCACGTGAAATGCGACATAGGAGCATATTTCACTGTGGTTGAAGCTGGAAGGAAGAGAGAGGTGAGAGAACCCGTAACCCGTAACCCGAAACTCGTAACACTTTTTAATAATAAATTTGCATTGTACGGATTAATTTACTATATTTGTACGTACAAAAAGGATGTGCAACATGGATACTAAATTGACATTAAAACTGGACAAGCTGGTCATTGAACGGGCAAAGGGATATGCCAGATCGCATAATAGAAGTCTTTCCCGGATAATTGAGTCCTATCTAAAATCTTTAGTCATTCAAAATGATTCCAAAGATTATGATGAGATTAAGATTTCGCCTTTTGTAAAGAGTATGAGAACGGGTGTAAATATCCCGGCAGATTTGGATTATAAAAAGGAATACTCAAATTACCTGACTGAAAAACATAAATGAAAAATAAACTTTTCTTAGACACCAATGTAATGCTGGATTTATTAGGAGAAAGAGTTCCTTTTTATGATTCGGTTGCTAAAATAGCAACATTAGCTGATAAAGGTGATATTAATATTTTTGTTTCGGCTCTTTCTTATTCAAAAGTTAATTATTTTCTGGTAAAATTTGAGGATGCTGAAAAAGCAAAAGAACAGTTGAGAAAATTTAAGACTATATCAAATATATCAGGAATTGATGAGTTGATAATCGAAAAAGGATTAAATTCAAGTTTCAAAGATTTTGAGGATTCATTACAATATTTCAGCGCATTAAAATCTAATTGCAGTATCTTTATTACCAGAAATGCTAAAGATTTTAAAGAAGCTGATATTCCGGTAATGACCGCTGAAGAGTATTTAGTAAGTATCAGATGAGAGGCAAGAGATGAGAGTAATCCCGTATGACATGTTTGCGTTACGCATTTTTTTACCATAAACATTATACATGTTTGCGTAATAAAAAATATACAAAAGTTGTGATGCAGTGT
>JADFUQ010000070.1 GCA_015222065.1 Bacteroidota bacterium | reverse complement strand
TGCGATTAAGAGAGCATTTTGATTTCCAATGACAGGGATTAATAACTCTGTCATAAATGCCTCTCTGACACCTAACCCTACTGGCATAAAGAAGGCTAAAAATCCTACGACCCAGGAGGCTGAAAATATTTGCATTGCATGGAAAGAACCAATATTTATTTGAGTAAAATAATAAATGAGATATTGAAACGCACACCCTAAAATAAACCAAAAAAAAGTGAAACTGATAAATATTGTTACGGCTGGAATAGTAAATCTAATGGTATATTTTTTTATTTTTTCAACAGTGATGTGATATTTCCATATGATTAAAAAAAATAGAATTGGAATGGCAGACAGTAATATTGCTAAAATAGCGGGTTTCAATGTAATATAATGGAGCATGATTCTCCCAGGAAAAATAATTGCAGTAAATATCATTACACTTAGTTCCAAGATTAATATAAAAATACCTTTCTCCCTCTCAACACCCATTTTGGAATACATCATTATCCTTCCGACCGCTACCCACACCTTTCCGGGTAAATATTTCCCAACTTCAGAGAAAAAAAATATTTTCATAGAATCGACAAAACTAATCTTTTTACCAACTGACTGTAGTAAAAAAAACGTTGGCATTGGGAGCAGGAAAAAACCTACAGAAATTAATCCAACACTCAGTAAAATTGACCAGATATTATGTGATGAGAAAGAAATACTTAGTGCTGATACTGACTTATACATATTGATAAAGTATATACTAATAATCACAACCGTGATTATCTGGAAGCAACGTATCGCAATATTTTTTAATGAAAAACTCATTGTCACATATCAATGTAAAAAAATTTCTGGCACGAAACCACATTCTGCATCACCTCTTGCTGCCCTCGTGTCTATAATTGCTTCATTCTAAACCTACAGAGGCGATACATGGAAATAAAAGGGAGGAAGTTTACAGGGAAATGTTTTTCAACCTCCATACTAAAAAATTTCTTAAGAATAACCTTAATCTCCTTGGCGGAGTAATAATGATCCTCTGGTTTTTTAAATCCAAACAGCCATCTGCCAAATCGATAAAACATATTCTCTGTCGGAGAGAGAAATAAAAGAGAACCACCTGGTTTTATAATTCGAGCTATTTCAGCCACTACCTCTTCTAAATCCGTAAAATGCTCTAATACCGATGTAGTCAATACAGTATAAAAAGTGTCATCCTTAAAAGGGAGTTTCATTCCATTTGTTCTGATCAGAGAAACATTATTCAAACTATACTCATGTATCACTCTTGAAGCAGCACTCGTATGCAGATCAATTCCAACAACTGTATCAAATATGCCAGATAACGTTGGTAACATCACCCCATTCCCACAACCGAAATCAAGGGCCCGGTGCCTTTCCTGTGGCAAAAGTAACGACAGAACTGAATCAAGTTTTTTCCAATTGATAAATCTTACAAGTCTATTTGAGCTAAAATACACTGGGGAATCGACGTATACATCCTTGCCAAATCTTTTAAGGTCTTCTTTGTTGATCCTCACTACTCTTGAATTGTTATTTCGTGATGGAACCATGGTTTTTAAAAGCACCCAGAATCCAATTACATATTCCTTTACTTTTTTCATGGAATTGATATCCCTTAAAAAACGTATAAAGACCCTTGGGCGCAGATATACAGCTCTATAGGCCTGTTTCTGAAGTTTTTTCATCTCTTCAATAGACCGGCCTTTTGGTACATAGGCTAACCCCCCCTTTGTCCAACCTCCATGGGTTTTATAATCAGCCCAATCTTGAGACTTCAGAGCTCCCTCTTTAACAACCAAATCGTATAGCTCTGTACCTGGAAAAGGGGTAAATACGGTAAATTGGGACCACCTGGCATCCAGTTTTTTCGCAAATGAAATAGTTTTTAAGCTCTCCTCCCTTGTTTCAGTAGGGATACCCAGCATATAAAATGCCCTAATACTAATGCCGATTCTTTTGGTAATGGCAAATGTTTTTTCTACCTGATCAAGTGATATGTCTTTATGAATAAGGTCCAGAAGACGCTGAGAACCGGTCTCTACACCATAGCTTATTTCCCAACAACCAGCCTCCTTCATCTTTTTCAGAATATCTTCATTAACCGTATCTACCCTGCTCTCACACGTCCACGTAATCTTTCTGTATAGGCCGGAGTCAATAATTCTCTCACAAAGGGAATTAATAAAATGCTTATTGACGGTAAGGGTGTCCGCCTCTAAATTGATTTCCCTTGCTCCGTAATCATTAACCAGGATAGTAATCTCATCCATTATTCTGTCTACAGAATGATGACGTACCTTACGACCAAATATTATTCTACAGCAAAACGCACAGTTAAAAGGGCATCCCCGGGATACACTGACTGTAAACGCATGTTCTGACTGAGTTCTGCTCTCTGTCATGTGATAGGCATGCATGGGGAGTAAATG
>JADFUQ010000069.1 GCA_015222065.1 Bacteroidota bacterium | reverse complement strand
TTAGTTACTAATATTTAATCAATATGTTCAGTTAGTTTTTTAACCAGTTTATACCGGTAAAAAAACTCCTTTCCAAAAACTCTAACAACTGTATAAGCAGGAATTGCAATTATCATAGCAAATGGTCCGAACAAAGTCGCTGTAATTAAAATTACCAGGAAAACTTCAAGGGGATGGGCTTTTACTGATTTGCCAAAAATCAAAGGTTGAAACAATATATTATCAATAACCTGGACAATAATAAAAACCAACATCATATACCCCATTAATGGTAGAAGTTCCGAATAAAAATTAAGGTTCAGGTTAGGAGCTATCCCAAGGAATAAACCGAGAACTTCACCAATAATTGGTCCGATATAAGGAATAACATTAAAGATCCCCACAACTAATCCGATAAGTAAGGCACGTTCGAATTTTAATCCAACTATTGACAATCCAATTGTTACCAGGATAATGATTCCGGTTATCTGGCAAATAATACCGATAAAATACCTGGAAAGCAATTTCTTTACAGAAGAGAGGGCATGATGTGTTTGATCTTCATATTTAGTCGGAACAAACATCATAATCCCGTTAATTAATAAACTCTTATCCTTTAAAAAGAAAAAAGTAATGAATGTTATTGCAAATGCTGCAATAAACAGGTTGCCTATTAAACCTGCTGTTGAGCTTACAAAATTTGAGATTATTGAAAGATTTAAAACTGATACAAGTTTATTGGTAAAATATTCCTGTACTGAAAAAGCTTCTGCATCCTTCACATTAAGTTTCTGGTAAGCCTCTTCGATTTTTTGAAACGGCTCATTAAGCTTTTCAATAAGTGGTTGTACATCAATTTTCGAAAATTCCGCAGCCTGGCTGATTATTAACGGAACAAAAACCCTGAAAAAAGTATAAATCACCAACCACAAAACCAGGACAGTTAATAGTGCAGACAGGGCTCTGGGAAGCTTAAAATTCTTAATTCTGATCTTTTCCAGAAAATTTACCAATGGGCGACCAATTAGTGATAACACTGCTGCTATAAGGATATACGCAACAATGCTCCGCAGGTACCATAACCCAAAAACAACAACTATTATCCCGATACCAAAGAGCAGATATTTTAAAGAATTTTTCATTTGTTTAAAATTTTTCGAAAAAATATTATACGAAAAATTTTCGCGCATTATTCACAATTATTGAACTATTAAGGTGTTCATGAACCTGCAAGCAGGTTTCAGGAACTCACATGAACTTATTTTAATCATTCTTGTAAATAAAATTTTTAATTAAAAAAGTTCATGTTCGGTTCATAAATCAACTTTGCATGCTAAAGATAGTGTTTTTTAGGCTTCGGCAAATTCGGCAATAACGGATTTTTTTCCTTTTACTCTCTGTCCAAGGTTAATATTTATTTTTGTACCGATTGGAAGGAACAGGTCAACCCGTGAACCAAACTTGATGAACCCAAGTTCATCACCTTGTTTCACATTGTCGCCCGGTTTTGGATAGGTAACAATTCTGCGTGCAAGAGCTCCGGCTATTTGACGAACCAAAACACCGGTTCCCTTCTCATTTTCAATAACGATGGAGGACATTTCGTTCAATTGCGATGATTTAGGCAGGAAAGCAATCAGGTTTTTTCCCGGGTGATATTTCATATATTTAATTTTGCCACTAAAAGGAAAAACATTCATATGGATGTCAAAAATTGTCATAAAAACAGAAACTTGTATCCTTTTCTCCTTAAAAAACTCATTCTCCTCAACCTCTTCAATAGCTACAATATTTCCATCAGCAGGGGCATAAATCAGTTTTTCGTTTATCTCAATTGATCGTTTCGGCTTCCTGAAAAACAATAAAACAAACAGGTATAATACTATACAACCATAAAGAATAATTCTTCTACCCAAAACAGATGACACCAGTAAATTATTAGCTATAAGGACAACCAGTATCAACACAATTAGCAGGAGAATAAGAATTTTATATCCTTCTTTATGTATTGTCATAAAAAATATTTTGCCCAAAAGTAATTAAAAATCAAGTAATAAACCGAATATATGTAAAAACGACAGGTAATGACAGGAAAACCCCATCAAACCGGTCGAGCAAACCACCATGTCCCGGTAAAATATTTCCAGAATCTTTTACCCCGACACTGCGCTTGAACATGGACTCAACCAGATCTCCAAAGGTTCCAAAAATTGTAACAATTAAAGCAATCACAAACCAGTCTAACATTCTCAAATCAACAAAAATTTTTGAAATGATAATTGATACTATAAAAGCGAAAAATATACCCCCAAACAATCCCTCCCAGGATTTTTTTGGAGAAATCCTTTTAAACAATTTATGCTTCCCAAAAGGAATACCTATAATATAAGCACCTGTGTCATAGGCCCATACCAGAAAGAAGTAGCCAAGAAGAATATGGGAAGAATAAATAATTTTTCTTTCAGGTTGAAAAATATAATTCACAATATCAACAGGTTCCTTTCCGGTTTGCAATCCAAAAAGTTCCCCTGCGGGACTAAGTACCAGGTAATTAATCATTGACAAAGGGATTGCCACGTAAATAATACCGAGTAAAGTATATGCAATATTTGTAAACGGGCGGTTGTTATTAAGAAATAATTCATTAATAAAAACCAATACTACCAATGGAATAAAGATGTAAAAATATTTCTGATTAATAAACCCTACTGCAAACAAGAAATTCATTATAAAAAGTACCACTCCGATCATTACACCAAAATACTTCTGAGGCCGGGCCTTTGTATATCTTGCCATCCTGTAGAATTCCAGCATAGAGGTTATAAGAATGATCAAAAAGAGCAGAAAAAATGAAAGGGCACTTAGTAATATACTGCCCACCAGTATAATGATAATAAAAAGCCCGGTTATGGATCGTTGAATAAGATTGGTCAATTTTATAACTTATGTAAAATTTGTTTTGCCCTAATCAGGTTATCCCTGTTAACATATATCTCAATGTCGCCAAGTGTATTATAAATAGAATCTTTTTTATTAATTATCACTGATTTAATATCATTATCAAACAGAACAGTCCTGGCAATTTCAGCTAAATACTCCTGCCTTGTTTCATAAGCTATTACCCAATCCTTTTCCATAAAAAAATAATCTTTTATTTCCCAGGTTCCTCTTTTTGCGGAGGTTTCTTTTTAGACATTCCGAAAGAAGGCTTTTTTCCTGAAGATTTTTTTGTCCCCGATGAAGAAGAAGGTTTTGAATTACTTTTCATTAACATTGCTTGTGTCTCTTTTGTGATGTTGCCTCTCTTTTTACCAAATATTTTTTCCAGATCCTCGCTAAAGATCACTTCTTTTTCCAACAACAACTCAGCCAGTTGTATCAATCCTTTTTTGTTCTTCTTCAGAACTTCCTTGGCCTTGTTATATGCCTCATTTACAAGGCGTTTTACTTCTTCATCTATTAGTTCAGCTGTTTTTTCGCTATATGGTTTATTAAAAGTAAACTCATTCTGACCGGAGGAATCATAAAAGCTAAGATTACCGACCTTTTCACTCATTCCGAAGTAACTAACCATAGCATAAGCTTGTTTCGTAATTTTTTCGAGGTCATTAAGCGCTCCGGTTGATATTTTCCCGAAGGTCATTTCTTCCGAGGCCCTGCCACCAAGTGCGGCTGCCATTTCATCAAGTAATTGTTCGGTTGTTGTAATTTGTCGTTCTTCGGGCAGGTACCATGCAGCACCCAGAGCTTTCCCCCGTGGTATTATTGTTACTTTAAGCAAAGGATTAGCATGCTCAAGCAGCCAACTTACTGTAGCATGGCCGGCTTCGTGAAAAGCAATAGTTTTTTTCTCATAAGGCGATATAAGTTTGTTTTTTCTTTCAAGACCACCAACGATACGGTCAACAGCATCGTGAAAATCCTGCTTATCAACCTTCTTTTTATTTTTTCTGGCAGCAATTAAAGCAGCTTCATTACATACATTAGCGATATCAGCTCCTGAAAAGCCAGGAGTTTGTTTAGCTAAGAAATCAACTTCAACATCTTTGTGAAGTTTCAGAGGCTTTAAATGAACCTCAAATATTTTCCCTCTCTCAATCAAATCAGGCAAATCAACATGTATTTGCCTGTCAAATCTTCCGGCACGAAGCAAAGCACGATCGAGCACATCAGCACGGTTCGTAGCTGCAAGAATTATTACACCAACATTAGTACCGAAGCCATCCATTTCAGTAAGCAACTGGTTTAATGTGTTTTCTCTTTCGTCGTTGCCTCCAAAACCGGTATTTCTTCCCCTTGCACGCCCAACAGCATCAATCTCATCAATAAAAACGATACAGGGTGCTTTCTCTTTGGCTTGTTTAAACAGGTCGCGTACACGTGATGCTCCAACTCCAACAAACATTTCAACAAAATCAGATCCTGAAATTGAAAAGAAGGGCACATTTGCTTCTCCTGCCACCGCCTTCGCAAGTAAAGTTTTTCCTGTACCGGGAAGACCGATTAACAATGCACCTTTCGGGATTTTACCTCCCAGGTCAGTATACTTTTTCGGATTTTTCAGGAAATCAACAAGTTCTCTGACCTCCATTTTCGCCTCTTCCAACCCTGCAACATCTGAGAAATCGATCTTTACATGTGATTCTTTATCAAACAACTGGGCTTTTGATTTTCCGACACTAAAAATACTACCTGCACCACCTGCACCAGCACCACCACCCATACGGCGGAAAATAAATAACCATACACCAACCAATAAAGCTAAAGGAAGGATCCATCCAAGCAAATCACCCATAATATTCTTACGTGTCTCATACCTTACACTTATCATTTCGCTCTCGTTGTAGTTATATTTTTTCTGTGCCTCTTCAATATTTGCACTAAAAACCTCAACTGAAGGAATGTTGTAAGAATAATGTGGCCCGTTATTAGGAATACCTCCAAATCCATGACTGTCAACATCAGAGTATCTGTCGGAAGTTAACAAATCAGGCTTAATATAGATTTCTGCCTTTTCCTTATTCACAACAACAATTTTTTCAACATCATGATTTTTTATCATTTCCCGTTCAAGTCTCTGCCAGGTTATCTCCTCGTTTCCTGATCCTGAAAAAATAAGTTGAAACCCCAGTATAGATACGGCAACAGCTCCATAAATCCAATAAGCATTGAATTTAGGTTTGCCGGAAGGTTTACCATCCTTATCTGTCTTTCCCTTGCTTTTATCTGTTTTTTTTGGATCTATCATTCTCATTAATCATTTTTTCACTAATCAATTTTCTCAATTTTTGCATCGGCCCATAACTCTTCAAGTTTATAAAAATCTCTAAATTCTTTTTGAAAAATGTGTACTAACACATCCCCGTAATCCATTAATATCCAGTGTGCATTTTCAAGCCCTTCAATATGCCGGGGATTTTCATTTAATTCTTCTTTAACAATTTTTCTTACCGATTGTGTGATTGCTTCAACCTGTATATTGGAATTCCCCTGACAAATTATAAAATTCGAACAAACTGTATTTTCAAGTTCTGCAAAATCAAGATTTACTATCTCTTGCCCCTTCTTCTGCAAAATTCCTTCTCTTATTGTGTCTAAAAGATCCTTTATTTCTACTTGCTCTTTTACTTTCATTAACAATATTTAAGTACAAATGTAATAGAATGAAATCAATGGAACAATTCCCTTGATTAATAACCGGTATATTTATGCTGTATTTTTCCCGAAAAAGAGAGATTTTGCATGGTTCAACATACTGAAAAAAAGAACAGGGCTTCTCAAAGTGATAAAAAAGTTATTTAAAATTCAATAAACAAACCGGTTTATATTATTTCATTATATAATATTGTAATATTATTGTTACAATAAAAATGCCAATTTAATTAAACCGGAGAAAACCATACACTATGTCTGAACAAATTATCGGGAACAAAATAATATACTATGACGTAATACCTTCAACAAACACCTGTGCAACTAATTTATTAAAGCATAAAAGGCCCCCTGAAGGTACTATAATCAGTGCAAAACAACAAACCGCCGGCAGAGGGCATGGTGCAAATAAATGGGAAAGCAAACGGGATAAAAATCTGACAATTAGCATTGTTCTTTATCCGGTTTTCCTGAAAGCTGACGAACAGTTTCTTCTCTCAATGGCAATATCACTGGGTATCAAGGACTTTCTCGAACTGTTTACCGAAAATATTTATATCAAATGGCCAAATGATATTTACGTGTCAGATGACAAAATTGCAGGCATCTTAATTGAAAACTCTATTTCAGGTAATAATTTCGATTATTGTGTTGCCGGAATAGGAATAAATATTAACCAGGAAAAATTCACGGAAGATGCTTCTAATCCTATATCATTAATTCAGATCACCGGCAGAAAACATTCCCTGGATGACGCATTGAATCTGCTGTGCAGGCAGCTTGATTTCCGGTACAACCAGTTAAAAGAGGTTAAAAACAGGCAAAGTATTAAAGCTAATTACTTAAATAACCTGTATCATTACCAGGAATTTGTTCAATTTGAGCATGAAAACAAAAAATTTACTGCCAAAATTACCGGGATTGATCCATCAGGAAGACTAATTATACGGCATAAAAACGGAGAAACTGAAATATTCGGATTCCATGAAGTGAGTTTTGCCTA
>JADFUQ010000499.1 GCA_015222065.1 Bacteroidota bacterium | reverse complement strand
CCCTGTGAAATTGCAAAGCAGTATTTAACAGGGCATGACTGTACGGGGGTGCTTTAATTCAAAATTTGTTTGACTTTATGGACTGACATTAAATAGTCCGATTTTCAAATTGCCGACTGTGGACTGTGGACTTAAAAATATAAAGTATAATGAAATTAGCTATTATCAAGCTATAAATATTGAAGTTCCGATACATATTAAATAAAGGATCAGTATATGAGACTGCAAAGGAAATTCGGATTATATAATCCTGAGAATGAGCATGACAGTTGCGGAATTGGATTTGTTGCGCAAATAAAAGGGCAAAAATCCCATGAAATTATTCAACGCGGATTGGAGGTATTAACCAATATGGCACACAGAGGTGCGGAAAGTGCCGATAATAAAACGGGCGACGGAGCCGGAATTACTATTCAAATCCCACATGATTTTTTTTTACATTACGGGATTAACGTTCCAAATCCGGGAGAATATGGTACCGGCCTCATTTTCCTTCCAAAAAAGGAAGAAGAAGCTAAATGGTGTAAAGAAAAACTGCTTCAGATTATTATTGAAGAAGGTCTTAATTTTATTGAGTTCAGACAAGTGCCGGTTAATAACTCGGTTTTGGGTGAAATTGCAATCTCTTCTGAGCCTTCAATTCTCCAGGTTTTTATTTCAGCCAGACTGGAACAGGATGAACTTGAAAGGAAATTATACATCGTAAGAAAAAAGATTGAAAGGGAAGTTAGGAATTCCAATCAGTTCTGTAAAGAAGCATTTTACATCCCAAGCCTTTCAACTAAAGTGCTTGTGTATAAGGGAATGTTTACACCTGATCAACTTGCCGAATATTATCCCGATCTTTATGATCCGTATCTCAAAAGCGCTATTGCATTAGTACATTCACGATTTAGCACCAATACTTTTCCTACGTGGGATTTGGCACAACCTTTCCGGTATTTAGCACACAACGGAGAAATCAACACCATTAAAGGAAACAGATTATGGATGCATGCCAGGGAATCTCTTTTGAAATCAGAACTTTTTGGGGAAGACCTTAAGAAATTATTTCCGATAATCGAACCAGGGAAAAGTGATTCAGCTTCGCTGGATAATGTTTTGGAATTTTTAGTGCTTACCGGACATACTATTCCACATGCCCTGAGTATGTTAATTCCAGAGTCCTGGAACAACAAAAACCCTATACCCAATAGCTTAAAAGCTTTTTATGAATACCATTCAACCTTTATGGAACCCTGGGATGGCCCGGCATCAATCTTGTTAACCGATGGACGGTATATCGGGGGCACACTCGATCGAAACGGATTAAGACCTTCGAGATACCTCATAACTAAAAACGATCTGATTGTGATGGGGTCTGAAACGGGTGTACAAACCTTTAAAGGGGAAGAAATCAGGGAGAAAGGAAGATTAAGACCGGGGAAGTTATTGTTGGTGGATACTCAATTGGGAATTATTATTCCCAACGAAGAGCTGAAAGCTGAATTGGCAAGAAGAAATCCATATGCAAACTGGTTAAAAGAAAATCGTCTTAATCTTGAGGAAATTGAGGTTCAAAAAAGGGTTCCATCAAATCTGGGAGATAAATATCCAACTTATCTTAAACTATTTGGATATAGGAAGGAAGATATTGAACTAATAATTAAACCAATGGCAGTTGATGGAACGGAACCTGTCAGTTCAATGGGAAACGATACCCCAATGGCAATATTTGCCAGGAAACCACAACGGTTATTTAATTATTTTCGTCAAATGTTTGCCCAGGTAACGAATCCGGCAATCGATCCGATGCGTGAAGGTTTGGTTATGGCATTAACCAATTACATTGGTTCGGTTCAGAAGAACATTCTCATTGAAACACCGGAACACTGTAAATTAATCAAATTCAAGTCTCCCATAATCACCAATACAGATCTGGGAAAAATTAAAGATTTGAAGCATGAGACGTTCAGCCATATAACACTTCAGATGGTATTTAATGCAAATTCGGGTGGAAAGGGCCTTGAATCAGCTTTAAAAAAACTATGTGAATCTGCCGAAAAAGCAGTAGATAACAAAAATAATTTTATTATTCTTTCGGATAAACAGGTCTCTGAAAAACTGGCACCTATTCCTTCACTCCTGGCGGTTTCCGCTATTCATCATCATTTGATTTCAACAAAAAAAAGAATGCAGGTTGGTTTAATTGTGGAAACAGGCGAGGCCAGGGAAATACATCATTTTGCATTACTCCTTGGTTATGGAGCAAGCGTTATTAATCCATATGTCAGTTTTGCCATTTTGTACGATTTGGTAAAATCAGGTAAAATAACCATTCCCTATTCCAGGGCAAGACAGAATTACATAAAATCCATCAATAAGGGACTACTGAAGATCATTTCCAAAATGGGCATTTGTACTCTCAGAAGCTATTTTGGCGCACAAATTTTTGAGGCAGTCGGAATAGGAGAAAATGTTATAGAAAAATACTTTAAAGGGACCTGTTCAAGGATTGGAGGAATCGGTCTTGATGAGATCGCTAAAGAAATTCTTGCGGATCACAAGATCGCATACCAGATTAACAACGGGAATGAGCAGATTTTGCAACAGGGAATATATTCTTATCGGAAAGATGGAGAATATCATGCATGGAATCCGGAGGTAATTGGTTTATTACAATGGTCAACAACAAATAACGATTACCGGAAATTCAAGGAGTTTTCTGAATTAAGCGATCTTCATACGCGCCGTCCCGTTTTTCTGAGAGGATTACTTGATTTTCGGACAAATCCAATTGATATATCAGAAGTCGAACCCGTATCGGCTATTATGAAACGATTTGTGACCGGGGCTATGTCTTTCGGGTCAATTAGTAAGGAAGCCCATGAAGCACTTGCAATAGCAATGAATAAAATCGGTGGCAGAAGCAACACGGGTGAAGGAGGGGAGGATCCTCACCGGTTTAAGACGGGTTCCAATGAAGGTAATCGAAGAAGCGCTATCAAACAAGTTGCCTCGGGACGATTTGGCGTGAATACACATTATCTGGTCAATGCCGATGAAATTCAGATAAAAATTGCGCAGGGAGCAAAGCCGGGAGAAGGCGGTCAACTCCCGGGACATAAAGTTGATAAAGTAATTGCCCGTATCAGAAATTCATTGCCTGGTATAACCCTTATTTCACCTCCTCCTCACCATGATATCTATTCAATTGAGGATTTGGCTCAACTGATCTTCGATCTGAAATGTGTAAATAAAAATGCCAAAATCAGTGTGAAACTTGTTGCAGAAAATGGTGTAGGTACCATTGCAGCCGGTGTTGCTAAAGCACATGCCGATCTGATTGTAATAAGCGGAACAGAAGGGGGTACAGGAGCAAGTCCTGTAGGTTCAATCAAATATGCCGGTATCCCATTTGAAATGGGATTAGCTGAAACCCATCAAACCCTTGTAATAAACAATCTTCGGGATAGAGTGAAAATACAAACGGATGGTCAGATCAAAACTGGCCGGGATATCATTTTTGCCGGATTACTGGGCGCTGAAGAGTTTGGAATAGCAACTGCCAGCCTTATCGTTTTGGGTTGTGTTATGATGAGAAAATGTCACCTGAATACCTGTCCAACAGGTATTGCAACACAGGACAAGGAATTAAGAAAACGCTTCCTTGGCAAATCGGAATATGTGGTTAACTATTTTAATTTTCTTGCCAGGGAAGTAAGAGAATATATGGCACAACTGGGATTCAGGAAATTTGACGAATTGGTTGGCAGGAGTGACTTGTTATTTGTCAGAAAAGACATAAATCACAGAAAGGTGAAGAGACTTGATGTTTCCTCTATTATTTCATATCCAAAAGAATCTGATATTAATCCTTTGTATAACACCGGACTTCAACATCACAAAATTAATGAAGTAATCGATAAGGAGATTATCAGATTGTCCGGAAAAGCCCTGAAAAACAAAGAGAAGGTTTGGATATCCAGAGAAATTACAAATACTCACCGGTCAATTGGGGCGATGCTCTCCGGCGAAATAACTGAAAGGTATGGTTTGGAAGGGCTTCCTGAAGATACCGTTAATTGTAATTTTTATGGTTCCGCCGGACAAAGCTTTGGCGCATTCCTGGTAAACGGTATTAGCTTTAGGCTCGAGGGAGATGCGAATGATTACCTTGGGAAAGGTTTATCAGGTGGAAAAATCGTAGTGGTTCTGCCAACATCTTCAACTCTAAAGGCAGAAGAAAACATTATAATTGGAAATACAATCCTTTACGGAGCTACGAAAGGACAAATCTATGTGAATGGAATTGCAGGCGAAAGGTTTTGTGTAAGAAATAGCGGTGCAATTGCAGTGGTTGAAGGTGTAGGAGATCATGGTTGTGAATACATGACAGGAGGTCGCGTTGTTGTTTTGGGTAAAACCGGTCGAAATTTCGCGGCAGGAATGAGTGGGGGAATAGCTTATGTTTTAGACATTAATGGTGATTTTTCTTATTACTGTAACCAGGACCTGGTTGAATTAACCATGTTGACGGATTATGAAGATATCAGGGAGTTACAGGAAATGATTTCAACACACTGGAAGCATACAAAAAGTGCAATTGCAGAAAAGGTATTAGTTAATTGGGATGAATACCTGCCAAAATTTGTAAAGATACTACCCCTTGAATATAAAAAAGTGATTAATGAAACAAAGCTGAGGGAAATAAATTTGAAACTCCGCCGTGCTGACTATGATCCTAATTACGCTGAGTAGGTAAGTAAGGTGAGTAAGGCACTAAGTAGTTACATTATTTTAAATACCTGAAAAAGCATTATGGGAAATCCAAGAGGATTTATTGAAGTAAAAAGAAAAGAAGCTGGAAATCGTCCGGTAGAAGAAAGAATATCGAATTATGGTGAGGTTGAACAAACCTTGAATACAGATGACAGGATACTTCAGGCATCCCGTTGCATGGATTGTGGTGTTCCGTTTTGTCATTGGGGATGCCCGGTGGGAAGCAGAATGCCTGAATGGCAGGATGCTGTTTACCGGGGCGACTGGAAAGAAGCCAGTGATATCCTTCACTTAACCAATGATTTTCCTGAGTTTACCGGCAGAGTTTGTCCGGCTCCCTGTGAAAAATCCTGTGTTCTGGCTATCCATAATGATGCTGTAACTATCCGTGAAAACGAAGCTGCGGTGATTGAAAAGGCCTTTGATCTGGGTTATATTGTACCAAGACCACCGGAAAAAAGAACCGGAAAAAAAGTGGCTGTTGTGGGATCAGGTCCGGCAGGCCTTTCAGTGGCTGCCCGGTTAAACCGCTTTGGGCATACCGTAACACTTTTTGAGAAAGAAAATAAAGTGGGAGGATTATTAAGGTATGGGATACCTGATTTTAAATTGAATAAAAATATTATCGACCGAAGAATACAACTTCTTGAAGAAGAAGGATTGGTGATTAAAACCAATACCCTCGCAGGTAAGAATATAACGGCGCAAAACCTGCTCGAAAAATTTGATGCTGTTTGTTTGGCTGTTGGTGTTATGCAACCAAGGGATCTGCAAATTGAAGGCAGAGGCCTTGAAGGCATACATTTTGCAATGGACTATCTGACTCAACAAAACAGGGTTATTGCCGGGGAAACCATTCCTGATAATGAAAGAATCTTTGTAAAGGATAAGAATGTGATCGTTCTCGGAGGAGGAGATACAGGTTCGGATTGTGTCGGTACAGCCGTTCGTCAGGGAGCTAAAAGCTTAATCCAGATTGAGATATTACCAAAACCTCCCGAGATTAGACAACAGGATAACCCCTGGCCATTCTGGCCGTATATTCTGAAGACCACAACATCGCACGAAGAAGGCTGTAAACGTTATTGGAGCCTTGGAACAAAAAGATTTACCGGTTTAAATGGTATAGTAAACCGGATTGAAGCAGTTGAACTTGATTGGAAAAAAGGAAACAAAAATCAATTGATTATGACTGAAAAATCCGGAAAGATTAGGACGTTTAAGGCAGACATGGTCTTTCTGGCCCTTGGATTTATACGTCCTGTTTATGAGGGTCTGCTGGAACAACTAAACATGGATTCTGATGAAAAAGGGAATATTAAAGTGAATAATTCTTTTGAAACCAGCCACTCTAAAATATTTGCCGTTGGGGATGCTGTTTCAGGCCCCGGTCTGGTAGTAAAAGCTATTGCATCCGGCCAACAAGCAGCTAATCATATTCATCGTGTTTTACTCACCGGGTGACTCGCAGTCGGCAATCTTCAGTCGGCAGTCGGCAATCTGAAGACTGGGCTATTTATACTTTTCAGGATTTTGAATCATGTGATTAGGTATGTATTATAATTATTTGATTGTTATTTACTTTTTTTTCGACTGTGGACTGCCGACTGTGGACTGTTGATTATTAACAAATTATTTATGAAACCTGAAAATTAAGGTTATTTTTAATCAATTTGTAAAACTATGTCCTAACAAATAGTAACTTAGGTTGCAATTTAGATACGCAATTATCCAGCTACACATTTATGAATCAAAAAATCCCACGGTACGAAGATATTCTTATAGCCTGCAACAAAATTAAGGACTATGTCCATCAAACCCCCGTTTTGCAATCCGGTAGTATAAACAAACTATTGGGGTGTGATCTTTTTTTTAAATGTGAGAATTTTCAGAAAGTTGGGGCTTTTAAGTTTCGGGGTGCCTGCAATGCGGTTTTTTCCTTATCAGAGGAACAGGCAAAAAATGGAGTGGCAACTC
The DNA here is from genome assembly GCA_015222065.1 of Bacteroidota bacterium. Lineage (GTDB taxonomy): Bacteria > Bacteroidota > Bacteroidia > Bacteroidales > VadinHA17 > JADFUQ01. The sequence continues at coordinate 966 of JADFUQ010000499.1, read as the reverse complement.
ATTCCTCAGGCAATCATGCTGCTGCTCTTGCACTGGCAGCAAAATTAAGGGGGATACCATCTTACATTGTCATGCCCGAAAATTCACCTGAAATAAAAAAGAAAGCGGTAAAAGGTTACAGGGCAGAAATTACTTATTGTAAACCAACTCTGGAAGCGAGAGAATCAGAACTTGAAAAAATTGTAAAAAAAACCGGGGCGGCATTTATACATCCTTATGATAATTTCCAGGTTATCAGTGGGCAGGGAACTGCAGCAAAGGAATTAGTTGAAAAATATCCATCCCTTGATACGGTAATTGCACCGGTTGGCGGAGGAGGATTGTTAAGCGGAACAGCTACATGGGTTAAGAGCTACAATAATGAAATAGAAGTTATTGCCGCCGAGCCGGAAAAAGCCGATGATGCTTACCGCTCATTTAAATCAGGAATACTGCAGCCTTCATTGAACCCTGATACCATTGCCGATGGACTGTTGACCTCTCTCAGTGAGATGACATTCTCTATTATCCGCGAAAAAGTTGATGATATTATCACAGTAAGTGAAGAAACTATTGTCAAAGCTATGCGAATAATATGGGAAAGGATGAAAATAATTATTGAACCCTCATCAGCTGTAGCCCTGGGAGCAGTAATGGAAAAACCTGACAGGTTTGCAAATAAAAAAGTGGGAATTATTCTTTCCGGTGGAAATGTTGACTTAAAAAAACTTCCGTTTTGAGATTTTCGCTAAAAAGCTAATTTCTAAATCTATAAATCCATTCTATCCCATAACTCGCATTACTGAATTCCGATGTTTCGTGTTACGTGTTTCGGGTTACGGGTTAAGGCTATCTAAAATTTATTTGCTATATATTTTAGAATAATAACGTTATTAATAGGCTCTGTTATGAAATATATAGCACATAAACTTTAGAATAATTATAGGAATCTTTATATATCGTCCCTGACGGGACTTGGCAAATGGG